>JANOKY010000066.1:0-2953 GCA_031419635.1 Burkholderiales bacterium
TTCGCCGGTGACGATCTCGAAGTTCAGCGCCGCCAGGCCGCCACCGATGCCGGCAAACAAGCCCGCGATCATGAACGCCAGAAAGCGTACCTGCTGTGTGCTGTAGCCGATGAACTCGACGCGCTCGGGGTTGTCGCGCACGGCGTTGAGCATGCGGCCGAGCGGCGTGCGCGTCAGTGCGAACAGCGCCGCGGTCGAGACGAAGCAGTAAATCGCAATCAGGTAGTAGAGCTGGATCTGCGGGCCGAAGCTGATGCCGAGCACCGGCTTGCCGACGACACGGTTGCCGGTGATGCCGCCTTCGCCGCCGAAGAACTCGGGCAGCATCAGCGACATCGACCAGACCAGCTCGCCGATGCCCAGCGTGATCATCGCGAAGGTGGTGCCGGCCTTCTTGGTGCTGACGTAGCCGAGCAGCGCGGAGAACAGCAGGCCGCCCAGGCCACCGGCCAATGGCACCAGGCTGACCGGCAGCGCCAGCTTGCCGGCGCTGACCAGGTTCAAGGTGTGGATCGCCAGGAACGAGCCCAGGCCGCTGTACACCGCGTGGCCGAAGCTGAGCATCCCGCCCTGGCCGAGCAGCACGTTGTAAGACAGGCAGACGATGATCGCGATGCCCATCTGCGACAGCATGGTGTGCGCGAAGCTCGAGGTCCACAGCCGCGGCGCCAGCAGCAGCACGAACGCAAACAGCCCCCACACGATCCAGCGCCCGGCGTTGACCGGCTTGAAGGCAAAGGGCTTGGCCATCAATCTTCCCGCGTCCCGAGCAGGCCCTTGGGCCGCAGGATCAGGATCAGCACCAGCAACAGGTAGGGCAGGATCGGCGCGGCCTGGGCCAGCGTGATCTTGGCCAGTGGGTAGGCCATGTCGCCGGGCGCGATGCGCCAGCCGAACGCGGCCGCGGCGTGCACCAGCGACTTGTCCACCGTCAGCGGCAGCGTCTGCAGCAGGCCGATCAGCAGCGAGCCAACGAAGGCGCCGGCCAACGAGCCCATGCCGCCGACGACCACGACGACGAAGATGATCGAGCCGACGATCACCGCCATCGACGGCTCTGTGACGAAGGTCATGCCGCCGACGACACCCGCCAGCGCTGCCAGCGCGCAGCCGCTGCCGAACACCAGCATGAACACGCGCGGCACGTTGTGGCCGAGGGCTTGGACCATTTCCGGGTGCGCCAGCGCAGCCTGGATCACCAGCCCGATGCGCGTGCGCGTGAGCAGCAGCCACAGCGACACGAGCATCACCAGGGCCACCACCATCATGAACATGCGCGTGGCCGGGAAGGTGGAGCAATGCACCACGGCAGCGGCGCTGCTGGCGCAGCGCTCGGCCGGCGCATTGCCCCAGGCCAGGCTCAAGCCCTCGCCCGCCGACTGGATGATCGTGAACGCCGCGCCCTGCAATTGCGGCGGCGGCGACACCGGCAACGACGACAAACCCCACACCAGCTTCACCAGTTCCAGGATCACATAGGACAGCCCGAAGGTGATCAGCAATTCGGGCACATGGCCGAATTTGTGCACCCGTCGCAGCGCCGTGCGTTCGAAGCCGGCACCGAGCAGGCCCACCAGCAGCGGCGCCAGGAACAGCGCAACCCAGAAGCCGAACAGCGCCGTCAGCGCATAGGCGAAGTAGGCGCCCAGCATGTAGAAGCTGGCGTGCGCGAAGTTCAGCACGCCCATCATGCTGAAGATCAGGGTCAGGCCCGAGCTGAGCATGAACAGCAACAGCCCGGCGCTGACGCCGTTCAGCACGTTGATCAACAGTTGGTCCATGGCAATCAATGGTGCAGGCGCGCTAGGACTCCAAGTGGGCGCCGCGGATCCGGCTCCGCCGGTCCGCCAGCGCCGCCCCCTTGAGGGGGAGCGCCGAAGGCGCTACGGGGGTGGGCGATCAGCTCGGCCGCTTCATCTCGCACGAGGTCGGTGTGCTCGACACATAGGGCTCGAAGGTCTTGATCGGCGCGAAGGTATAGCCGGTGTTCTCGACGCTGTAGTCGAGCGGCGCCTTGCCCGTCTTCTGCCAGGCCTGGATGTACAGCGTCTGCTGTAGCTGGTGGTCGGCCTTGCGCATCTGCAGATCGCCGTTCAGGCCCTTGACCTGCAGGCCCTCGAGCGCGGCGGCCACCTTGCCCGGTGCGGTGCTCTTGGCTTTGGCCATCGCATTGCCGAGCAGCAGGTAGGCGTGGTAAATCTGCGCGGTGTAGAAGTCGTCGTTGAACTTGGCCTTGTAGTCGTCCATGATCTTGCGCGCATCGCCGCCCAGGCCGTTGGGCATCACGGCCACCTGGTAGACGCGGCCGGCGGCGTTGGCGCCCAGAGCCGTTGGCGTGCCGGTGACGCCGGCGTAGTAGGTGTAGAACTTGGCCGTCAGACCGCCGTCGTTGGCGGCCTTGATCAGCAGCGTCAGGTCCGACGACCAGTTGCCGGTGACCACCGTGTCGGCGCCCGAGGCCTTGATCTTGGCGACATAGGGCGCGAAATCACGCGTCTGCGCCAGCGGGGTCAGGTCGTCGCCGACGATCTGGATGTCGGGCCGCTTGCGCGCCAGGTTTTCGCGCGCGAACTTCACCACCTGCTGCCCGTGCGAGTAATTCTGGTTGATCAGGTAGACCTTCTTGATGTCGACCTGGTCTTTCATGAAGGTCGTCAGCGCCTCCATCTTCATCGACGTATCCGCATCGAGGCGGAAGTGCCAGTAGCTGCACTTCTCGTTGGTCAGCGACGGGTCAACCGCAGCGTAGTTGAGGAACAGCACTTCCTTGCCGGGGTTGCGCTCGTTGTACTTGTTCAAGAAGTCGATGATCGCCGCCGCCGGGCCCGAGCCCGTGCCTTGCGCGACGTAGCGGATGCCCTGGTCGATGGCGGCCTGCAGCGCAGTGACCGTCTCCTGCGGGCTCAGCTTGTTGTCGAACGAGACGATCTCGAACTTCACGCCGGCCGGATTG
>JANOKY010000067.1:0-4939 GCA_031419635.1 Burkholderiales bacterium
CCGGCCATGAACAGATCACCCATGCGCCCGCCCCAGCCCGAGACGGCGCCTTCGGGTGCCGACGATTGCCAGACCGATTGCTGGTCGTTGTGTGAGAACAGCTTGGGCGGCAGCGGCACCGACTTGGCCAGGTACTGCGCCTTGCTCGTCGGCTGAATCAGTGTGCCGACATTGAGCAGCGCGCCCAGGCGGCCGGCGTTGAAGATCGGCAGCAGCGGCGCCAGTTCGGGCGCCAACGCGTACTGGCGTGCGAAGCCGCCGGCGTCGAGCGGCGCGACGCTCGGGTTCAGTGCGGTGGCGTCGAGCGCGCTGCGCGCATAGGCCAGCGTCGGCCGCTGCGCCTGGTACAGCGCGTAGCTCGCCGCGTCGTAGGGCACAAGGGTGTTGCCGTAGTCGTTGCCGCCGTACAGGAACACGCAGACCAGCGCCTTGTAGTCGGTGGCGGTGGCCGCAGCAGCCTCGCCAAGGGCGGCCAGGTTCAGCGCCCAGGGCGCGGCGATGCCGGCCACCGACAGCGACGAGGCCTGGCGCAAAAAGGCGCGGCGCGATGCGCGCGAAGCCGGCAGGGGTGGCGTCATGTTGTTCTCCTTGCGCATCACTTCAGAACCAGGAACTCGGGCGCGGCCAGCACCAGCACCAGCGCGGCCTGCACGCGGTTGCGCCGCGCGGCGTCGGTGCCCGAGGCCATGCTGTCGAGCGCGGTTTTCATCGTTGCGATGTTGGCCACGCCGATCTGCCCGGCTGCCAGCACGAGGTTCAACTCGTCGAGCAGCGCTTGGGCGTTGTCGGCCAGTGCCAGCAGGCTGGTGTAGTCTGCCGCCAGGTCGCCGATGCCGGTGCTGACGGCACGCTGCAGGTAGTTGACGTAGCCGATGACCGACGATTCATTGGTGATCTGGAACTCGGGTGCCACCAGGCCGGCACTGCCGATGGCACTGTTCGGCGGCACATAGCCGGGGCGGAAAAAGTTGAACACCGAGGGCGAGCGCAATGGGCTCTGGCCCAGTCGCGTGCCTGGGTCGGTGGTGTTGCCGATGGCCCAGGCATCGCTGGCCGAGCTGGCGTTGAAGGCCCGCGCCCAAGCCAGGAAACGCAGCATCGGCTCGCGAAGCTTGCCGCCGCCGGGCGCGGTGGCCACGTTGCGCGCTTCGTCGTCGAGCAGGATCGCCTCGAGCACGGCACGCAGGTTGCCTTTGCTGCCCGTGCCGTCATTGGCGAACACCGCCGCCACGCGTGCGGTGTAAGCCGGGCTCGGGTTGCTGGTGACCAGGCGCTGGATCAACTGGCGGCTGATGAAGAGTGCGATGTTCGGGTGCGCGAACAGGGCGTCCAGGGCCAGGCCCAGGCTGGTGGCGCCATCGGTGCCGGCAGCGATCGTCGTGCCGAGAAAGCTCTTGGCGCCGCTCTCGTGCCGGCTCGGCACCTGGATCATCGGCCGGCGCTGGTAGTCGGGCGTGGCCGCGGTGCCACCGGCGAGGTCGAAGTCCCAGCCGGTGAATACGCGCGCCAGGCCGCCGATGTCGTCCTGGCCATAGGTGTCTTGCGGCTGGCCGCCTGCGAGCAGCAGGCTGCCGTCGGGCTTGAGCTTTTGCAGGCCGATGGTGAAGAGCTGCATCACCTCGCGGGCATAGTTTTCGTCGGGCAGCGTGCCTTTGCTTGGATCGGCCTTGACGTTGCCGCGGAAGGTCAGGAACAGGCCCATCGCGGGGCTGCGCGACACGTCTTGCAGCAGCGTGCGGTAGTTGCCGAAGGCGTTGGCTTCGAGCATGTCGAGCCAGGCCGCGGCCGAGAAGGCCTTCCAGCCACCGCCGCCGACCAGGCCGTCGATGGCGGTGACGACGACTTCCGACAAAGCCAGCGTGACGCGCTGGCGCAATGTGTCGGGCGATGCGATCAGCTTGCGCCAGGCGCTGGCATCGAAGCCGGCCTCGCCGTTCTTGTTGGTCGCGGCATCGAAGCCCTTGGACACCAGCCAGTCCCAGCGCGTGCCTTGTTGTGGCAGTGCGAACTGCTCGGCGAGCCAGGCGGCGTAGCCGAGCGACTGCACGCGCGCGATGTCGCTGCGGGTGGCGCCGATCGAGGCCTGGGCCAGGAAGCGCGAGGCTTGCGCTGCGCTGATGCTCGCCGGTGGGGGGGGAGGTGGTAGGGTGCTGTCGCCGCCGCCACCGCCGCAGGCCGCAACGGCGGTGCTCAAGGCGCTCAGGCTGGCGATTTCGACGCCGCGCGCGAGCACGGGCACGGGCGTCAGGGCTTGTTCTTCGACCATGGCATTGCTCCCCCGCACCCTGCCGTTGGGCGCTTCGTGTGCAACGCAAGACAACGCGGCAGCGTTCACCGCCGGCCAGTCAAGTTTGGTAAAGATGCGTGAATGGCAACAGCATCGCGCGGGGCCACCCTTCAAGCCGCCGGCAGCGCAGCGGCAGCGCGCTGGCCCTGGCGCTTCTTCAGGCGCTCAACGGGTTTTCCTTCGTCGCCGCGGCCTCGTGCAGCTTCATCTATCCAGCGGCGCCAGCGTGCGCAGGTAGGCGACGATGGCGTCGAGGTCTTCGTCGCGGATGCCGGCGTACCAGGCGAAGGCCATCGGCTCCAGCAGCTTGCGGCCGTCGCGGCTGACACCCTGGGTGATGGCGCGCTTGATCTCGGCGTCGCTCCAGGCGCCGATGCCCTTCTCCGGGTGCGGCGTGATGTTGCGCGACACGACGCCCTGCCAGCGTGCCGGCAGGCCCTTCACGAACGACGGCATGATGGGCCGGCCGCCAGCGCCGAGGGCGGTGTCGAACTGCAGTGTGCCCTTGTCGCCCATCGGCGTGTGGCATTCGAGGCAGTGGCCGATGGTGGCCAGGTAGGCGCCGCGGCGCACCTTGTCCTGCATGTCGCGCTCGCTGAAGCCGCGGTCGGCTTCGGCAAAGGCCTCATGCCGGGTCGGCATGCGGTACACCGGCGCTTGCACGACGTTGCGCACCGGCGGCACCGAACGCAGGTAGGCGACAACGGCGTCGAGGTCGCGCGGCAACAGGGCCTTGAAGAAGTTGGTGGCCATCATCGGGGCCAGCGGCTTGCCGGCATTGGGTCCGCGGTTGGGGCGCTCGCCATGGATGATGGCGCGCTTGATCTCGTCGTCGGTCCAGGTACCGATGCCGGTTTCCTTGTCGGGCGTGATGTTGGCGGTCGAACCGGCGAACGGCGGGATATCGAAGCCGACGCCACCGCCCGACAGTTCCTTGCCGGTGATGGCGCGGCCGTCGACGTCCTTGGGCGTGTGGCAGTTGCCGCAGGCCATGATGGTGGTGACGAGGTAGCGGCCGCGCTCAAGGGGCGATCCCTGGGCCTGCGCCGCCGCCACTGGCCCAGCCAGCGCAGCGGCCACCAGCAAGGTACGCACAAAGGGTGCGAGTGAGGTCGGGTTTCGCATGGGAGCTCCGGGAGTGGGCAGGCCTGGCCGGCGGGCGACGCCCGCGCGTGGCCCGCATCATCGCCGCCCGGCGCGCGCCGTCATCGGGATTTACGCGCACGCGACGCGGCATTCATGCGCTCAAGGTGATGTCGGCGCTGCTTCCGCCACGCGTGCGGCGGCCTCGGCGCGCTGGCGCTTCAGGCGCTCGAGCGGGTTTTCCTTGATGCCCGTGGCTTCATTCAGCTTCATCTCGGCGATGAAGCGGCTGGGCACGCCGGCCACGCTGTCGCGTCCGCGCTTCCTGCGCCGCAGCGTGCTCACGACCAGCGTGGTGCGCGCACGCGTCACGCCGACGTACATCAGGCGGCGCTCTTCTTCGAGGCGTTCGACGCTCATCTCTTCGTCGCCGCTCTTGAACGGCAGCAGGCCTTCGTTGACGCCCGCCAGCATCACATGCGGCCACTCCAGGCCCTTGGCGGCGTGCAGGGTGGACAGGGTGACGACATCCTGATCGTTGTCGCGCTCGGCCAGGCTGATGATCACGCTGATGGTCTGCGCCACGTCGAGCACGCTGTGCTTTTCGCTCTCGAATGTGCCACCGTCCTGGGTGATTTCGCCACCGCAGCGCTTGGTGATCCAGTTGACGAAGTCGAGCACGTTGGTCCAGCGTGCAGCGGCGAGTTTCTCGCTGTCTTCGCCGTCGAACAGGTGTTGCTCGTAGCCGATGTCTTTCAGCCAGCCGAGCAGGAAGGCCTTGGCGTCCTCGCTGCCCACGGTGTGGCGCGCGCGGTGTTCGAGGTCGTTGATGTGGCGGCCGAATTCGTGCAGCGAGCCGACCGCTTTCTTGCTCAGCACGGTACCCAGCGACTCGGAGAACAGGGCCTCGAACAGGCTGCACTTCCAGCGCCCGGCGAATTCGCCCAGCGACGCCAGGGTCTGGTGGCCGATGCCGCGCTTGGGCGTGGCCACGGCGCGCAGGAAGGCCGGGTCGTCGTCCTGGTTGACCCACAGCCGCAGCCAGGCGCAGAGATCGCGGATCTCGGCGCGGTCGAAGAAGCTCTGGCCGCCCGAGACCTTGTACGGGATCGCCGCCGTGCGCAGCTTCTGCTCGATCACGCGCGACTGGTGGTTGGCGCGGTAGAGCACGGCGAAGTCGCTGAACTTGACCTGGCCGCCTTCGCTGCGTCTGGCCTGGATTGACGCGACCGCGCGCTCGGCTTCATGCTCTTCGCCGTCGCACTCGACCACCCGCACCGGCTCGCCGTCGCCGAAGGCGCTCCACAATTTCTTCGGGAAGATTTTCGGGTTGGCCGCGATCACGTGGTTGGCCGCGCGCAGGATGTTGCCGGTGGAGCGGTAGTTCTGCTCCAGCGCAATCAGCTTCAACTTTGGGTAGTCCAGCGGCAGGCGCTTCAGGTTGTCGATGGTGGCGCCGCGCCAGCCGTAGATGCTTTGGTCATCGTCGCCGACCGCGGTGAACAGGCCGCGCTCGCCGACCAGGGCTTTGAGCAAGTCGTACTGCACGGCATTGGTGTCCTGGTATTC
>JANOKY010000068.1:0-1586 GCA_031419635.1 Burkholderiales bacterium
CCTCCCAGCTGCCGCCCTCGGTGGCACGCCGCGCGAGCGCCACCATCGCCCCATAAGCGGCCAGATAGCCGGTGGTGTAGTCGAGCGCTGCCACCCCCGGCAGCAACTGCGGCCGAGCCGGGCTGCCCTGGCGCATCGCCAGCCCGGTGGCAACCGCGGCCAACTGATCCCAGCCGGGACGCTCCGCCCAAGGGCCTGCGTGACCATAGCAGTTCACGGAGACGTAGACCAGGCCCGGGCGCTGCGCCGCCAGGCACTCGGGCGACAGGCCGCGGCGCGCCAGCGTGCCGCTGCGGTAGCCCTGCACCAGCACGTCGCCCTCGCGCACCAGAGCCAGCAGGCGTTCGAGGTCTGCCGGCACGTCGACGTCCAGCGTCGCGCTGCGCTTGCCGTGGCCGGTGTCCATGACGAAGGTGCGCATGCTGGGCACCCGCTGCGCGCTGATATTCAGCACGTCCGCGCCATGCTCCGCCAGCGTGCGCGAGGCGGTGGGGCCCGCGATGATGCGCGTCATGTCTACGACGCGCACCCCCGAGAGCGGCCGCTCGCCCGCAGGCAGGGGCTGCGGCGGCGCGTCGCCAATGCGGCGCACCTGCACGCAGGGCAAGGAGGAGAGCACCTGTCCCTGCGGGTGGGCGCGCCATTCGTCGGCGCTGCGCGCATACGCACCGCACATGCCCGCGCGCGCCAGCTCGTCCTCCAGAGCCTGCGCGTCCCACTGCGCCACCGCCGCGCGCACGGCATCGGCGCTGCGGTCGCGCAGCCCCAGCACCCGTTCAGTGCCGGCGGCCAGGTGCTCGAACACGCCGTGCACGAAGAACCAGCGGCCGTCGCGGGTACGGTAGAAGTCCACCAGGGGGTTGTTGTCCGCAGGCGATCCGCCCAGCGGCTCGCCGTCCAGCCGCAGGTGCTGGTAGCTCGCCAGGCTCGCGCCCGCATGCTGGGTCGACACCCAGATCTGCTGCGGCGCGCCGCCCCGCAGCTGCCAGACCCGGTCGGCTGCCGCAGCGGCAGCCGATATAGCCGCTGCGGCGTCTTCCTCAACTGGCAAACGGCAGCCGGCGGGGCCGCCGTCGTTCTCGATGTCGATGCGGGGTGCGGCGTCCGCCAGCCCATGCAGTTCCAGCAGTCCGCGCAGCCGCGCGAGCGCTCCGAGACTCATTGCCTGTCTCCCAGGGGAAGCACCACCCACTTGCCCACCGCCTGGCGCGCCGTGATGGCCTCGAGCGCCGCGGGGACTGCGGTAAAACGCTTTAGCCACTTGCGCGCCGTGGTCGCACTGATGCGGGCAGCCGAGGCTGCCGGCATCAAACCCATGGCTGCTATACGCTCAATCAACAATTTGCGCCCTTCAAACGTAGTTCTGGCATTCTCATTCTTATGGTTGTTCATCCGCTTGTTCTCCTAAGATGGCTGAAGCGTTGAGAACTCCAGTCTCCCAGACTCTTCCGGGTGAACAATATCCCAGCATCAGCGATCGACGCGGCTTAACTCTTAGGTGCCGGAATGATCCTTTAATTTCAGTTTACCGTCAAGTAGAATTAGAGCCTTGTCAGCACTAAATAGAACTGTCCGGTTTTAAAGCA
>JANOKY010000069.1:0-4364 GCA_031419635.1 Burkholderiales bacterium
GCCAACCACCAGAGTCATTTCGACTGGGTGCTGGTCTGGGCCGCGCTGCCGCGCGACTTGCGCGCGGTGACGCGGCCGATCGCGGCGCGTGACTACTGGACTTCGTCGAAACTCAAGCACTGGATCACGCGCGAGGTCTTCAACGCGGTGTATGTGGCGCGCACGCGAACTCAGGGAGCCTACGACTCGGGCAGCGACGACCAGGATCCGCTCGAGCCGCTGGCCGAGGCCTTGAAGCACGGCGACTCGCTGGTCATCTTCCCCGAAGGCACGCGCAGCAACAAAGGCGATCCGATGCCCTTCAAGAGTGGCCTGTACCACCTGGCCGAGCAGTTTCCGCAGGTGCAACTGATCCCGACCTGGATCGACAACGTGCAGCGCGTGATGCCCAAGGGCGAAGTGGTGCCGGTGCCGATCCTGTGCACGGTGACCTTCGGCGCGCCGGTGCACCTGGGCGCGGATGAAGACAAGCGCGCCTTCCTCGACCGCGCCCGCGACGCGGTGCTCGCCCTGAGGCCGCGCACATCATGAGGCTCGGCGCCCTGCGCAACCTCACTGTCGACGAGCAGGTTGCCCTGCTGTTTGCGATCCTGTTCGGCGCGCTGGTGCTGGTGTCGCTGGGCACCCTGCTCTATTCGTTTCGCGACAACGCCGCCAGCAACAGCCCGGCGGCGCGGCGCTTTGCCCGCGACCTGCGCGCCGTCTGGATCGGCACCATGCTGTTCTGGCTGGCCTGGCTGTCGGGTCCGGTCGGCGCGACCCTGTTCTTCGGCCTGTTCTCCTTTCTGGCGCTGCGCGAATTCATCACCTTGCAGCACACCCGGCGCAGCGACCACCGCAGCTTGATCCTGGCCTTCTTCTTCGTGCTGCCGGTGCAGTACGCGATCGTCGCCACGCGCCACTTCGATCTGTTCACGGTCTTCATCCCGGTGTATGTGTTCTTCGCCATTCCGGTGGTCAGCGCAATGGCCGGCGACCCGCACCGCTTCCTCGAACGCAACGCCAAGATCCAGTGGGGCATCGTGGTCTGCGTCTACGGCCTGTCGCACGCACCGGCGCTGCTGCTGCTCGACTTCAAAGGCTACGAAGGCCGCGGCGCCTTCCTGCTGTTCTTCCTGGTCATCGTCACCGGCGTGGCCCAGGTGGTGCAGGAGCTGTCCAGCCGCTGGCTGCGGCGCCGGCCGGTGGCGCGGCAGATCAGCCGCAGTTTTTCCTGGCGGGCCTGGTTTCTCGGTGCTTTCGTGGCGGCCGTCGTCGGCGCGCTGCTGTTCTGGATCACGCCCTTCAAGGCCGGCCAGGCGCTGGTGATGGCGCTGATCGCCGCCGGCTGCGGCACGCTGGGCGAATTCGTCATGAAGGCGCTGAAGCGCGACGCCGGCGTGCACCACTGGGGCAACCGCAGCGGCGTCACCGGCGCGGTGGGTTTGCTCGACCGCGTGGCGCCGCTGTGCTTTGCCGCGCCGGTGTTCTTCCACTCCGTGCGCTGGTACTTCAAGCTCAGCTTGTGATGCGCATCCTCGGCATCGACCCCGGCTTGCAGACCACCGGCTTCGGCATCATCGACGCCGACGGCCCGCGCCTGCATTACGTGGCCAGCGGTACGATCAAGACCGCCGCCGTCGCGCGCGGCGACCTGCCGGCGCGGCTGAAAATCATCTTCGAGGGCGTCTGCGAAGTGGTGTCACGCTACGAGGCGACCTGCGCCGCGGTCGAGATCGTCTTCGTCAATGTCAACCCGCAGAGCACCCTGCTGCTCGGCCAGGCGCGTGGCGCCGCGCTGGCCGCGCTGGTGTCGCGCTCGCTCGACGTCTCGGAGTACACCGCGCTGCAGATGAAGAAGGCCATCGTCGGCAGCGGCCACGCCCACAAGACCCAGGTGCAGGCGATGGTGCAGCGGCTGCTGTCACTGACCGCCGCGCCGGGGCCCGACGCCGCCGATGCGCTGGGCATCGCGATCACGCACGCGCATGCGGGCGCGTCACTCGCCGCGCTGGCGAAGGCCTCGCCGCTGGAGCGGCGCCAGCACGCGCAATACCGGCGCGGGCGGGCCTATTGATTGCGCCGCCTCGGCGTAGGCCGCGGCCAGGCGCCAGCTACTTCACCATGATGGTCATGAAGGTGCGATCGAATGCATCTTTCGTGGCGACGCGTATTTCTCGCCGTGTCACGGACCCTGGCGCAGGCGTTGCCAGCGACGGCGTGCCTGAAAAGCCACCAGTCGCGGTCGGATCGAGATCGGTATCGACGCTGTCCACCAGGCCGGTGGCGAGGGTGAGGCCCAGGTACAGCCAGACCGATCGCGCCGGGTCAACGCCGCTGCCACTGATTGCCAAACTACCACCGGCATAGCTGGCAAAGGCGGCCGCGGTCGGGGCCGTGATCGTCGGGAAGGTGGTGGCGGCTTGGACCTCGGCCCGCGTCATCGGCCGTTTCGGGACCAATTCGGTGTAGGTGCCGTTGGCGCCGATCGATATCGACGTGTTGTTCGCGGCAAAGGCTGCAATCGTGTAGGCCGCGAAATCGGGGATTGCGCCGATTGCGGCGTCGCTCAAGCCCGAAGCACCGAAATTGCCGTTGCAGGTATCCGTGAACGGTAGCCAAAATGGGTTGCCGGTACCGGCCGGGGTGAATTGGTCGCCGGCGGCCGTGCGCTGGTACCTCACACCCCCAGCTGGCAAGCCAGGGCCGCTTATCATCAGGTGATCGATGGCGGCGCTGTTGCTGCTGTCGTTGTCGTGAATGTTGAATTCAATGCCGCTGGCCAGGCAGCCCCCGATCGAGTCCTTGACGATATGCGTGTGGCCCTCGAGGTCGAACACGCGTTGGTCTCCGTGCGCACGCCAGACACCGTCGCTGCCCTTGATGATTTTCCAATTGGCGTTGCGGCTGATCTCGATGCCCTGCCGGTTCTTGATGACAAAGCTGATGTGCGCCACCGGATTCGCGCCGCCGTTGTTGTTGTAGTCGATGGCCCGGATCTCGAACGCCGCGTGGCTCGCGCCGACAAGCTGGCTGGCCTGCGCCACGCCGTTTGCAAAGTTGGCGCGCGAGGTGTCCTGATGCAGGAAATTGCCGCTCAAAAGCGGCAACACCTGGGCCGGTTGCGGCAGGGCGGTGGCGAACAGCGCAAAGACATCGGTGAGCGCCTTGCGGATCAGCACCAGGTCGGCAGCGGTGGTGCCCATGCCAGTGGCGGCCATCGGCGTCGCGCCGGCCTCGGCCGCGGCCTTGATCGCCAGGTTGTCGGTGATTGCAATCTGGTTCACGAGGTTGGTGATCGTCGCCACCTGGGTGCTCGCATCCACGCTCACGCGCAGCACGTCCAGGGCCTTGTCCAGCGCGCTCGACAGCGGCGTGAACGGCGTGCGCAGCAAGTCGATGGAGGCATCGACATTCATCGCCTGCAGCACCGGCAGCAGCTTGGCTCTGAGGCCGGCGGTCTCGGCATCTAGCTCGGCCTGGGTCAATTTGGCAAAGCTGCTACCGGCGAAGTAGGTTGCAGCAATCTGGCCGGCGGCATTGGCGACGATCAGGTCGGTCAGCGGCGTGATATTGACAGTGCCATTGGCCGCGATGCTCGCGCTGGCAGAGTGAACCACGTAGCTGGTGGCGCCGACGGAGCCCGTGGCGCGCAGCATCACAGGCGCGGTCATGCCGGTCACATCGACCGTGTAGCCGCCACTGGCGTCGATCGGCACGGTTTTGGTGGCGCCCAGGGCGTCCTTGACGGTCACAGTCCCCACCAACGGCAACCCTGCCGCGGCGGTGCCGGAAAGCGATACCGCGGCCGGTGGGGGTGGCGGAGGCGGGGGCGGAGGCGGCGCGGAGCCACCACCACCGCAGGCCGTCAACCCGGCGGCCAGAATCCCCGTCACCAAGGTCCAATCGCGTTTCAACCGTTTGACGTCCATGGCCTCGAACTCCTTAATTGGGTGGATCATTTCCGCTCAACTGGGCCGGCAACGACATGGTGGCGATAGTCTGCGGCCCGGCTCAACGCCGCATCAGTACAAATGATCACAGTACCGGCGCGCGCGCGTGGTATGAGAGGTGGTGCACGCGTGCTCCACCTCGGTGCTGACAGCCGCTCGACGCCTGCGTTGACCTCGAATGTGCTGGTGGGGCTCAGGTCGACGGGGCCACGTCACCCCTCGCTTTGTTGAATCGGCGCATCGCAAGGAAAGGTCAATCTATGAGCAAGCCCATTGAAGCGAAGCGAGCCGCGCCGCCAGCGCGGTTTCGCAGCGAGCAGCAGGAGCGGGCCTATTGGGAGGCGCACGACTCCAGTGCGCTGATCGACTGGTCTCGCGCGCAGAGCGTGCGCCTGCCCCGGCTCAAGCCGACATCGACGTCGATCTCCTTGC
>JANOKY010000070.1:0-5671 GCA_031419635.1 Burkholderiales bacterium
TCGAACATGCCCTTCATGAACATCCGGTCCAGGCCGCCGACGAAGGCGTTGCCCTCGGTGAAGGCCAGGCTGTAGCCGTACACGCACCAGAGCACGACGATCATCGAGAAGGTGACGAAGACCTGCATCAGCACCGACAGCATGTTCTTGCTGCGCACCAGGCCGCCGTAGAACAGCGCCAGGCCGGGGACCGACATCATGATCACCAGCGCGGTGGCCACGATCATCCAGGCCACGTCGCCCTTGTTGGCCACCGGTGCCGCGGCTGCAGAGGCCGCTGCGGCGGGCGCCGCTGCGGCGGGCGCGGTTGTTGCCGGGGCCGCCGGTGCGGCCATCGCCGCTGCAGAGGCCGCAGCCTCAGGCGCCGAAGCGGCCTGCGCGAAGCTCGCGCCGGCAAAGCCGAACACGGCCAGCCCGAGCGCAATCGAAGCAATCAGTTTTTTCATGATGTTGGTTGTCTCTTCTTGTAAACTTAAAGTGCGTCCTTGCCGGTCTCGCCGGTGCGGATGCGCACCACCTGCTCGAGCGTGCTGACGAAGATCTTGCCGTCGCCGATCTTGCCGGTGCGCGCCGAGGCCTCGATGGCCTCGATCACGCGGTCGACCAGGGCGTCGTCGACGGCTGCGTCGATGCGCACCTTGGGCAGGAAGTCGACCACGTACTCCGCGCCGCGGTAGAGCTCGGTGTGGCCCTTCTGCCGGCCGAAGCCCTTGACTTCCGTCACCGTGATGCCCTGCACGCCGATGCCCGACAGGGCCTCGCGCACTTCGTTGAGCTTGAAGGGCTTGACGATTGCCGTCACCATTTTCATGAGCTGCTCTCCTTAGAAGTTGTACTTCACACCGACCACCAGGCGGGTCTTGCCGAGTTCCTTGCCGTTCACTGGCGAGGAATAGAAGCTCTTGTCGGCGTCGGTGCCGACGATCGCGCCGCTGACCACCAGGCCGCTGAAATCCTTCGACAGGGTCAAAGAGAAGTCGGTGTAGCTGCCCGGATCCGAGAACGGACCCTTGATCTTCTGGTAGCCGATGTGCGGCGTGAACGTCAGGCCGTTGCCGACATCGAAGCCCGCCGACAGATCGAGGTAGTAGCTGTTCTTGCTGTCGGGGTTGGCAAAGGTGTTGGTCACCGCGTGCGAGTACTTCAGCGTCGCCGGCCCGTAGGTCAGGGCGCCATAGATCTCGGTGGTGTTGGCGCTCGGGTTGAGCTTGTTGCTCGGGTACTGGTAGGTCAGTACGCCGATGTCGTAGGTCAGCTCCTTGCTGATCTCGCCCTTGTAGCCGCCGTAGAGGTCGATCTCGACATCGGCGTCGCCGCCGAAGTCCTTGATCCACTTGATGTTCGAGGCCCAGGCGCCGAGGTAGAAGGGCCCGCTGGTGTAGTCGATGCCGCCTTGCACGGCGGGCTTGACGCGGGTTTGCGAAATGCCGCGGTAGCGGTAGTCGGTGAAGGCACCGACGTTGAAGGCCACGTCAGCGTAAGAGATCGCGGGGGCGGCCACGGCCAGGGCGGCGGCGCAGGCGAGCAGGTCTTTTTTTATCATGGGGGTACAACTCCGGTGGGTTAAAGGAAAGTGGTTGCAACACACATTTGCAGCTTCCGTGCCCGTGCCCCTGGGTGGCCAGACGCCCCGGCAGGGGGCAAAAGGCCCGCACACCGGGCACCATCGCGCACCAAGACGGTGAGTTTTTCAGCGCCGCACTGTTGCGGTGCCCCACTTAAGAGGGAACGACAGGCGCGGGCCCACGGCCCAGAATTCCCGGCACCGCAATCCATCCAGGCCTCGACATGACGCTGGCAGTTGTTAGAACCCGCGCCATCGATGGCCTTGAAGCCCCCGCGGTGCTGGTCGAGGTGCACCTGGCCAACGGCCTGCCGAGCTTCACCCTGGTGGGGCTGGCCGACACCGAGGTCAAGGAGGCGCGCGAGCGCGTACGCGCGGCGCTGGCGCACAGCGGGCTGGGCTTCCCGAACAACAAGCGCATAACAGTCAACCTGGCGCCGGCCGACCTGCCGAAGGAGTCGGGCCGCTTCGACTTGCCTATTGCGCTGGGCATCCTGGCCGCGGCCGGCCAGATCGACGCCCAATTGCTCGACCGCTATGAGTTCGCGGGCGAGTTGAGCCTGGCCGGCGAGTTGCGCCCGGTGCGCGGCGCGCTGGCGCTGGCCCTGGCGGTGCGCCACGAGGGCGCGCAGCGCGCGCTCGTGCTGCCCGAGGCCAGCGCCAACGAAGCGGCGCTGGCCGGCCGCGTCGATGTGCGCTCGGCCCGCCACCTGCTCGACGTGGTGGCCGCACTGCAACCGGGCGACGCCGCGCAAGCCTTGCCGCGAGCCAGCGCTCCGTTTGCTGCGGCACCCCCGTTGGCGCTGGACCTGCGCGATGTACGCGGCCAGGCCGGTGCCAAGCGCGCGCTCGAGACCGCCGCTGCCGGCCACCACAGTGTGTTGATGGTCGGCCCGCCCGGCACCGGCAAGTCGATGCTGGCGCAGCGCCTGCCCGGCCTGCTGCCGCCGATGAGCGACAACGAAGCCCTGGCCAGCGCGGCCATCGCCAGCCTGGCCAGTGGCTTCGACGCGGCGCGCTGGATGGTGCGGCCGTTTCGCGCACCGCACCACACGGCCACCGCCGCGGCGCTGGTCGGCGGCGGCTCACCGCCGCGCCCCGGCGAGATTTCACTGGCCTACGCCGGCGTGCTGTTCCTCGACGAGATGCCCGAGCTGCCGCGCGCCGCGCTCGAAGCGCTGCGCGAGCCGCTCGAGACCGGCCGCATCACAATTTCACGCGCGGCGCGCCAAGCCTCGTTCCCGGCCCGTTTTCAACTCGTCGCGGCGATGAACCCCTGCCCCTGCGGCTACCTCGGCGCCTTCGCCGCCACCGGCCGGCACTGCCGCTGCACCCCCGACGCGGTGGCGCGCTACCAGGGCAAGCTGTCGGGCCCTCTGCTCGACCGCATCGACATCCAGGTCGAGGTGCCTTCCGTCAAGCCCGCTGAGCTGATGGGCGCGGCCGACGGCGAAGCCAGCGCGGTGGTCGCCGCGCGGGTGCACGCCGCCCGGCAGCGCCAGCTAGACCGCCAGGGCGTCACCAACGCCGAGTTGCCCGTGGCCGAGCTCGATCGCCACTGCGCGCTGGACGCCACCAGCCGCGACCTGCTGCACCGCGCCGCGGTGCGCCTGGGCTGGTCGGGCCGCGGCCTGCACCGGGTGCAAAAGCTGGCCCGCACGATCGCCGACCTGCATGGCAGCGAGCAGATCCGCTCGATGCACATCGCCGAGGCGATGCAGTGGCGGCGGTCGCTACCGCAAGCATGAAGCGTGGCCCCTCCGCCTTGACGGGAAAGAGCAGGTTCAGCGCCGCTTCAACTGGTTGTCGGCGCCGATCTCGACGACAGCGCCGGCCTTCCAGCCCGGGGCGGCCGCGGCTTCGAACTTGTGCGCACTGCCGTCCTTCTTGGTCACGGTGGTGACCCAGACGTTGTGCTTCTTGACCTGCTTTTCGATCGCATTGCCGAGCAGGCCGCCGACCACCGCCCCGCCTGCCGTGCCGAGCGTGCCGCCGTCGGACACCTTGTTGCCGACGACGCCGCCGGCCACCGCGCCGCCCACGGCACCGACGCCGCTGGCCTTGCCCTTGCGCTTTTCGAGATGCACTTCGCTGACCACTGCGCAGGTGCCGCACAGCGTGGCCAGGCGCACGCCGTGCACCGCGCTCGGCGCGGCGGCGGGTTTGTCGGCGGCCTGGGTGGCGCCAAAGGCGCCCAGTAGCGCGGCGGCAATCGCGGAAACAAAGAAACGAGGGGCTGAGGTCATGGCTGTCTCCTGGTGTGAAAGCTCGACGATAGTCGATGCGGCCAGGCCGTAACGCTATGCCGCGGCCGGTGGTGGACCGGGCCGGCACAGCGCGGCCACCACATCCGACTGCGTGATGATGCCGACCAGGCGGCCCCCGGTGTCGACGATCGGGATGTGGTGGTGGCCGCTGCTGCCGAACAGCGGGATCAGCTCGACCAGATGCCGGTCGACGCTGGCCACGCGAACCTTGCGGGTCATGATCTGGCCGACCACCGCGGCCGACGCGGCGGCGCGCACGAAGTCGGCCGGCGTGACGATGCCGACGATGGCCCCGGCGGTGTCGACCACCGGCAGGGCCTTGATGCGGTGCTCGCGGAACAAGGCCAGCGCTACAGGCAGCGGTGTGCCCGCGTTCACGGTGATGAGCTGGCGCGACATGATGTCGCTGCAACGGATGTTGGCCAGCTTGCGCTGGTAGGCCTGTAGTTGCGTGTCTTCGAGCAGGGCCTTCAACTCGTCGCGGCTGATGTCGAGCAACTGGTTGTGGCGGGCGAGCACGGCGTCGAGGTCGGCGTCGATGCTGCCGTCGGTGTCGCCGTCGCTCGCGGCGGCACCGGCCGGCAGCGGCGCGTGAACGCGCCGCGTGAGCCGGTGGTAGGCCAGGCCCACGGCCACCAGCAGCAGCGAGTTGGCCAACACCGGGAACAGCGCGAACCCCGGGTCGGTCATGCCCGTCAGAGCCGCCAGCAACGCACAAGCGCCGCCCGGCGGGTGCAGGCAACGCAGCGCGAACATCAAGGCGATGGCCGCGCCGACCGCCAGCGCCGCAGCCAGCGCCGGCGGCCCGGCCCAGCGCGCGCAGGCAATGCCGACCAGGGCCGACAGCGTGTTGCCGCCGGTCACGGCCCAGGGTTGCGCCATCGGGCTGGTTGGAAAACCGAACACCAGCACTGCCGTCGCTCCCAACGGCGCCACCAGCCAGGGCAATCCCGTGGCCGCCGGTCCGGCGATGAGCTGGCACAGCAGCGCAGTCACGAACACACCAAGCGCGGCGCCCGCGACCACTCGCAGCCGCTCGCGAGCGTCGATGGCCAGCGGCTCCGGCCACAGGCCCCGGAGCCACTGCGTCGACGTGGCCCGCTTGTTCATCAACCGAGCTGCGGTGCCAGGGCGCGGCGTGCGCCGGCTTCGTCGATTGCGTTGCGTGCCGCCCAATCGGCGAGCTGGTCGTTGCCGATGGGGCCGACGTTGAAGTACACCGCCTCGGGGTGCGCGAGGTAGAAGCCGCTGACGCTGGAAGCCGGCGTCATCGCCAGGCTCTCGGTCAGACCCATGCCGACGCGCTCGGCGCCGAGCACGCGGAACAGTCCGCGTTTGGGCCGGTGGTCGGGGCAGGCCGGGTAGCCGGGGGCGGGGCGGATGCCGCGGTACTTCTCTGCAATCAGGTCTTCGTTGCTCAGTGACTCGCCCGCCGCGTAGCCCCACAGCTCGGTGCGCACGCGTTGGTGCAGGCGTTCGGCGAAGGCTTCGGCCAGGCGGTCGGCCAGGGCCTTGAGCATGATCGCCGAGTAGTCGTCGTGGTCGGCGAGGAACTGCGCCTCCTTCTTCTCGACGCCCTGGATGCTGACCGCGAACATACCGGCGTAATCGGGTTTGACGCCTCGCGGCGCAACGAAATCGGCCAAGCAGCGGTTGGGCCGCTTCGCACCATCGATCACCGGCCGTTCGCTTTGCAAGCGCAGGCCGTGCCAGACCATGATCGGCTCGGCGCGCGCTTCATCGGCATAGAACGCAATGTCGTCTTCATTGACCGTGTTGGCCGGGTACAGGCCGAGCACGCCGTGGGCCTGCAGCCATCGCCCTTCGATTAGGCGCTGCA
>JANOKY010000071.1:0-6022 GCA_031419635.1 Burkholderiales bacterium
GGCGGCGTGCCGGTGGGCGCCGAAGTGCCGCGCGGCATCTTGCTGGCGCTGGCCTTGATCGCCTCGGACAACCACGCCGCCGCCGCGCTGGCGCGCCACTACCCGGGTGGCATCGCCGCATTCACCGAGGCCACGCAGCGCAAGATCGGCGCGCTGGGCCTGGCCAACACCACGCTGGTCGAGCCCACTGGCCTGTCCCCCGCCAACCACGCCAGCGCACTGGACATGGCCAAGGTGCTGCAGGCCACGCAGGGCTATCCGCTGATTGCGCAGACCACCAGCCAGCGCTCGCACGCGGTGGTGGTCAACGGCCAGCCCTGGGCGGTGCGCAACACCAATGGCCTGGTCGGCAAGCCGGGCTGGGACGTGCTGGCCTCCAAGACCGGTTTCACCAACGAAGCCGGCCGCTGCCTGACGATGCGCCTGCGCGCTGGCGGCCGCACCGTGAGCGTGGTGCTGATCGGCGCGCTGGCGTCGTCGGCCCGTGCGCACGATGCACTGAACATCCGGCGCTGGCTGGATGGCGAGGCACCGGTGGCGGCGCAGTCGGTGCGGCGCGTTCACGCATCGTCACGCAAGTCGCGGGCGGCGCAGCTTGTGCGCGTGAGCTACGCCGGCCCAGCGGCACCTTGAGCTGAAGCTTCGCACGCGACCCTATCGGCGATCGCTTTGGCCGCCAGCCTGCAAGGCGCCCGTGGGAGTGCACCTACATGCGGGCGTGGCCTCGGCTGATGTCCCGCCCGGGCCTGGCATCGGATGCTTCGATGCCCAGCGGCGACGGCCTCTTGCCTGCGCGGCGTGAGCCCTGTCGGAGTTGCCGTGAACCTGCACCTTGCACTGACGCCCGTGATCTCTCTGGTG
Source organism: Burkholderiales bacterium (assembly GCA_031419635.1). Lineage (GTDB taxonomy): Bacteria > Pseudomonadota > Gammaproteobacteria > Burkholderiales > Burkholderiaceae_C > CADEEN01. Next base: position 862 of record JANOKY010000071.1, read on the forward strand.
GCGGGCGTCCTGATCCTTGTCATGCCCAAGCTGCTGAACTACATCGTTGCCATCTACCTGATCGTGATCGGGCTGGTGGGGCTGTTCGGTGCCGGCACGCTGCGGTGAGCGACTGAGAGTCAATCGAAGGCACGCGCGGCGCAGGCCGCACGCAGGTGAGCCAGTTATTGCGTGCGGCCGCGCATCGACGCCGGATGCCCCGGCAGCTTGAGTGACTTGCCGGTGTCGACCAAGCGATCGCCATCGACGCGCAGGATCGTGATGTCTTCGTCGATGAAGTTGCCCACGTACAGGTAGCGGCCGTCCTGGCTGAACACCGCCCCCTCGGGCAGGCCGCGCACTTCGACCTCATTGGTCTTGGTCACCTTCTTGCCGTCGATGCGCAGCGCCACCACGCTGCCGTTGCGGTTGTAGAAGAAGGCGCTCTTGGCGGCGACGCTGCCGCGCAGGAGCACGGCCACCGCCAGCTTGCCGGTCGGGCTGATGGCCAGGCCTTCGGGGGCGTCGCCGACGACCACCTTGTCGATCACGCGCGGCGGCGTGGCCTGCAGGTCGATCACGCTGACGGTGTCGATATCGCCGTCGGAGGCGCCCGAGTTGCCGTTGTCGGCCGTCAGTGCCAGGCTGCCGTCGGGCGTGACGTCGATGTTGTAGGGCCACAGGCCCACTGCCATGTCCTGCTTGTTGTAGGTGACTTTTTCGCCGTTGACGTCGAGCACGGCCACCTTGTGGCCCGGGAACTTGACGGCCAGCGCGCGCTTGCCGTCGGGCGTGAAGCGCACATGCGCCACCTGCTCGCCGATGACCACGGTGTCGATCAGCTCGACCTTCTTGCCGCCGATGCGCAGCACGCTCACCGAGCCGTCGGCGCGGTTGGCAATCAGGGCCAGCGTCCCGGCGCGGTTGATGGAGAGGCCCGACGGCTGTTTACCCACCGCCACGGTGTCGATCAGCTTGGGCGGGTTGGCAGTGAGGTCGATGACCCACAGCCGGTTGTCGGGCGCCAGCTTGCGCACGCCGCCTTCTTCGACCACGTTCATCGAGTTGGCCACCAGGGCCAGGCCTTCGTCGGGCGTGATGGCCAGGTTGACCGGCGGGCCGACGATGGTGTTGGCCAGCGGCAGGTTGACGATGATCTTCGGCGCCAGCGGGTCGGTGCCGATGTCGATGATCGACACCGTGTCGCGGCCGTGAGGAGCAAGCACCACCACACCGGCCTCGTTCCAGCTTTGCTTTTCGTCGTTGCCGACGATCATCAGTTCGCGCTTGCCGGGGCCGGTGGGCGCCTGCGCGCAGCCTGCCAGGGCGCAAGCGCCGAGTACCACCAACACAATGAGCTTGTTCATGGCCTGCCTTTGCGAAAGTGAGCTGGGCAGCATACGCAGGCGGTCGCCAATGCGAAAGGCGGTTGACCCGAGCTTGTGCGTCAGGCGCAAGGCGTGACGTCGAGATGACATCTCGGTGAACATACTGTACATAAATCCAGCCCAAACTGGTATCGTGTCAGCAGGCCGGCAATCCACCATCGACCATGGGACACCAGTCAACCTTGAAGCCACGGCAAGCGGAGCGTTTTGCCGCAGCCAGCCCGCGTGCCATGCGTGATATCGGTGATGAGATCATGCAGACCAGCTTTCACTTCCTTGATGCCAGTGGCGAGACCGGAAGGCTCAGTGAATTGACGCTCAGGCCTGCACCCAGTCGGCCGATCCTGGCCGACCCACCCTGGCAATTTCAGAACCGCACAGGAAAGATCGCGCCCGAGCACAAGCGCCTGGCGCGCAATTGCACGCTGACATTGGCTGGCATCATGCAACTGCCGGTTGGCGCCGCTTGGCGCGGGTTGCCGATGAAACCGCGAACCTGCAATGCAGCACTTTTGCGGCACTGAGCTTGTTCGCCGGGTGCTGGGAGATCAGCTTGGGCGGCAGGATGAAACCCAAGTCGTCGAGCGTGTATGGGGGAGGTCGGGCGGGGCTGCGCTTGTGGTGTATAGACAGAGTCAGTCGAATGCATGTCATCCAACCGCGACTCGAAACGACCCTGGACACTTGTACAAGGCTTTACGCGGCCAACCATGACTGCAACCTGGAAGTCTGCCGTTGTTTCAGCCCTGCAGCGCTATAGCAGGCGCCATGAAAGCCTTCAGATCGAACGTGGTGCGTTCCTCAACGAAGAGCTTCCCGCCATGATCGCCGAGACGACGAGTGCCGGGCGCACACCAGCCCAGACCGTCAGCCGCGTGCTGCAAGAACTGCGCGACGAGGGCAGGCTCTTCTTTTCTGAAGCTGGTGTCTACGTCATCAATGGCGCTGCGATCGACGCCGTCAGAGAGGATTTTCCCGACGACGTGCTGGACCATGCCGCCCAATCCGGCACTCTCGTGCTGGCCGACGTGGCCACATCTGATTCGATCAGCCAGTTGCGTACGCGACGTGGCATGTCTGCTGTGCGCCGCGCCACACTGTTGAACTACCGCGGTCGTTGCGCGCTGTGCGATATCGCCGATGGTCAACTACTGGTGGCCAGCCACATCGCTCGCTGGGCCGACCGTCCCGACGCGCGTGGCCAATTGGCGAACGTGATCTGTCTGTGCAGAGTGCATGACCCGTTGTTCGAGCTGGGCTACTTTGCCCTATCGGACAACCTCACAGTGATGTGGCGACCGACGATCGCCAGTGTGGCGATTCGCACCTGGGCTGACATCTGTACAGGGCCGTTTCGGCCACCTGTGCAGCAGGCGCCCTCGGCCGCATACCTGCAAGAGCATCGAGCGCGCGTTGGTTTGTAGTTCGAACGCAAACCATTCCCCCTGAGGTATCGAAGCAAGGGCCCTTCGATACCTCAGGGTGAACGGAGCTTCAAGAACAACCGTAGCGGCTCAGCAATCTGCCAGACCCTGCGTTAGCGCATCGATCCGCGCCAGCACCTCCGGCGTCAGCTTATCGATCAGCTCCAGCGCACCCAGGTTCGACTGCAACTGCGCCAGCTTCGACGCGCCGGTGATCACGCTGCTGACGCGCGGGTTCTTCGCCACCCAGGCCAGCGCCATTTGCGCCACGCTGCCGCCCAGCTCGGCCGCGATCGGCTCCAACTGTTTCACCGTAGCGTTCTTCGCCGGGTGTGTGAGGCCGTCGCGCAGGAAGGCCATGCTCTCGAGCGCACCGCGGCTGCCGTCGGGCACGCCGCTGGCGTATTTGCCGGTGAGCAGGCCCGAAGCCAGCGGGCTCCAGGTGGTCAGGCCCATCCCCGTGTCCTCAATCAGCCGCGCGTACTCCTGCTCGACGCGCTGGCGGTGGAACAGGTGGTACTGCGGCTGCTCGACCACCGGCTTGTGCCAGCCGTGGCGGTCGGCAACATCCCAGGCGGCACGAATGTCGGCCGCGCTCCATTCGCTGGTGCCCCAGTACAGCGCCTTGCCCTGGCCGATGATGTCGCTCATCGCACGCGCGGTTTCTTCCACCGGCGTGTGCGGGTCGGGGCGGTGGCAGTAGATGATGTCGATGTGCTCGAGGCCGAAGCGCTCGAGAGAACCGTCGATGGCCTGCATCAGGTACTTGCGGTTGAGCGTGTCCTTGCGGTTGACGGCGTCGCCCTGGCGGTCCAGGCCCCAGAAGAATTTCGTCGACACCACGTAGTTCAGGCGCGGCCAGGCCAGTGTCTTCAGCGCCGCGCCCATCAGCGCTTCGCTGTGCCCGCTGGCATAGACCTCGGCGTTGTCGAAGAAGTTGACCCCCGCATCGAACGCCGCGGCCATCATTTCGACGGCGGCCTTCTGATCGACCTGGTTGTGGTACGTGACCCAGGAGCCGAGCGACAGGGTGCTGAGCTTGAGGCCGGTGCGGCCGAGGCGGCGGTATTGCATGGTGGCGATGGTGCGTGGGGTGGGGCCCTCACGGTAACCCAACGGCGCAGCCGCCGTGATGGGCGCCAACCATGTGGCTGCGCGCGTGGCCTTCAACAACGGCGTCGATGTGGCCACAGTGATGTGGCTCGGGCTGCGGCTGCGCTGAGGCTTGCCCTCTCACCTTTCGGGCAGTGGGAGTCTTGAAGGTCAGCGCCGCGCTTCGAGCGGATAGGCCGGGTCGTTGTAGCCGGGCGTCGAGGGGTGGCCGGGCTTGACCAGCGAATCGACCAGGGCCTCGTCTTCGGCGTCGATGACGACATCGAGCGCGCCGAAGTAGTCTTGCCATTGCGCCAAGGTGCGCGGCCCGGCGATCACGGCGCTGACGCACCTGTTGGCCAGCACCCAGGCGGTGGCGAAGTGGGCCAGCGCGATGCCCTTCTTCTCGCAGTGGGCCTTGAGCGTTTGCGCGATGGCGAGAGACTCTTCGCGGAATTCGGTTTCCATGATCCTCTTGTCGCCGCGCGCGGCGCGCGTGCCCTCGGCGGGCTTGGCGCCGGGCGCATACTTGCCGGCGAGCACGCCGCGCGCGATCGGGCTGTAGGGCACCACGCCGATGCCGTGGTGCAGGCAGGCCGGCATCACTTCCACCTCGGGCTGGCGGTTGAGCAGGTTGTAGTACGGCTGGCAGACCACCGGCGCAGGCATGTTGATCTGGCGCGCCATGTGCACCACCTCGGCAATGCGCCAGCCGCGAAAGTTCGACACGCCCCAGGCGCGGATTTTCCCGGCGCGCAGCAGCGCCTCGATCGCACGCAGCGGCTCTTCCAGGTCCATGCCGTTGAAGTCGCGGTGCAGGTAGTACAGGTCGATGTGGTCGGTGCCCAGGCGCTGCAGGCTGGCGTTGCACTCGCGCTCGACCCAGGTGCGCGAGTAATGCGTTTCGTTCGGCCGCTCGCTCATCTTGTTGCCGACCTTGCTGGCCAGCACCCAGTCGTGGCGCGCGCCGTCGAGCAGGTCGCCGACCATCGACTCCGATTTGCCGGTGGAGTACACGTCGGCCGTGTCGATGAAATTCACACCGTGCTCATGCGCATGCGCAACGATGTTCTTGGCTTCGGCACGGTCGGTCTGGTCGGCGAACATCATCGTGCCCAGGCACAGCGCGGAGACTTTGAGCGGGCTCTTGCCGAGGTTTCGGTATTGCATGGGGCTTCCTTCCTGGGTTCAGGCGGTGGCGAACAAACGGGCACTCACCAGTGCCGGGTCGCTGATGGTGCGCACGGCATCGAAGGCAAGCTGCGCCTCGGGGTGGCG
>JANOKY010000072.1:0-2386 GCA_031419635.1 Burkholderiales bacterium
CGACCACGCCACCGAAGCCTTCTTCCAGAGCGCCGGCCGTGCGTCGACCACCCTCATCGAAGTCGCTGGCGCGGTCGGCGTGGTGCTGATCGGCCAATGGCTGGCGCGGCGCAAGCAGCGCGCGCAGGCCAGCAGCGCCGCCGCCGCCGAGAAGACCTGAGGGCACGCCGCGGTGCCGCCAGCAGCGCTGCGTCCCGAGGCCCTGCCCGCCGGCACGCACCTGGGCCAAGTGCGCATCGAGCGGCTGATCGCCCGAGGCACCAGTGGTGTGATCTACGCCGCCATCGACGAAGCCTCGGACAGCGCTGTGGCCGTGAAAGTGCTGCACGCAGTGCCGCCCGGCGACGACCCGCAGGCCGCCGACGAAGCCCGCGCTCGCTTCCTCCACGAGGCCGAGCGCGCCACCCGCCTGCTGCACCCCGGCATCGTGCGGCTGTACGGCGGCGGCAGCGCGCAAGGGCTGGTTTACGTGGTGATGGAACTGGCGCATGGCACCGAGTTGACGCGCTACACCCAGGCCTCGCACTTGCTGCCCGAGGCTTTGGCGCTGGACATTGCCGCGCGGCTGGCCGAAGCCCTGGCCCATGCCCACCGCGAGGGCATGGTGCACCGCGATGTCAAGCCCGCCAATGTGATGTTTGACCCCGCCACGGGCAGCGTGAAGCTGGCCGACTTCGGCCTGGCCCGCAGCGTCGACGCCGAGGCCACCCGCAGCGGCGTGCTGCTCGGCTCGCCGGCCTACATGGCACCTGAGCTGCTGGCCGGTGCGCGCGCCGACGGCGGAAGCGACCTGTACGCCCTGGGCGTGTTGTTGTTCGAATTGCTCACCGGCCGCCTGCCGTTCGAAGGCGACTCGATGGGCAGCTTGCTGCGGGCGATGGCCACCCAGGCGCCGCACAGCGTGCGAGCGCTGCGCCCCGACCTGCCCGAGGCCCAGGCCGCCGCGCTGGACGCCGTGCTGGGGCCGGTGCGCACGCGCGCCCCAGGCGAGCGCCTGAGTGACGGCGATGCCTGGGCGCGGGCCCTGCGCGAGGTGGCACGGAGTGTTTTCTGACCGCGGCAAACCACACACCCAGGCCGCAGCGGGAGCAGCGATCGGCGCGGGCGGGCTGTGCAGTCGTTGCACAATCGCAAAGGACCATCCTTGCGCAGCCCCTGCCGTGCTCTTACGCAGTTCATGAACCTCGAATACTTCATCGCCACTGACACTGGCCGCGCGCGCTCGAACAACGAGGATTCGGTGGCGCTGGACGAAACCAGCTCGCTGGCCGTGTTGGCCGATGGCATGGGCGGCTACAACGCCGGCGAAGTGGCCAGCGGCATGGCCACCGGCTTCATCAAGACCGAACTCGGCCGCTGGCTGTTGGAAGCCGGCGCCAACGCCACCGACAGCGAGGTGCGCCGCGCGATGGACATCTGCGTCGACAACGCCAACCGTGCCATCTTCAATGCCGCCAACGCCAACCCGCAGTACGCCGGCATGGGCACCACGTTGGTGGTGGCGCTGTTCCGCGGCACCCGCGTGCTGATCGGCCATGTGGGCGACTCGCGCGCCTACCGCCTGCGCAGCGGCCGCCTGATGCAGATGACGCGCGACCACTCGCTGCTCCAAGAGCAGATCGACGCCGGCCTGATCACCCCCGAGCAGGCCTCGTTCTCGGCCAACAAGAACCTGGTGACGCGCGCGGTCGGCGTCGAAGACACGGTGCTGCTGGAAATCCACCAGCATGAGGTCCACCCCGGCGACCTGTACCTGATGTGCTCCGACGGCCTGTCGGACATGCTCGACGACGAAGCGCTGTCGCAGTTGCTGCAAGGCTACGACTCGCTCGACGAGGCCGGCCAAGCGTTGATCGCGGCGGCCAACGACGCCGGTGGAAAGGATAATATCGCTGTCGTCCTGGTGCGCGCGCCGGGCTCTCCGGCAGCGGCCTCGCGTTCATGGTGGGCGCCGTTCCGGCGCTGAAAGCACAAGAAAGAGGCAAAGCATGGGCAAGCTGGTGGTGTCGCTCGACGGTGTGGTGATCAAGGAAGTGCAGATCACCAAAGACAAGACCACGCTCGGTCGGCGGCCGTACAACGACATCGTGATCGACAACCTGGCCGTCAGCGGCGAGCACGCGGTGCTGCAGATGGTCGGCTCCGATGTCTTCATCGAAGACCTGAACAGCACCAACGGCACTTACATCAACGGCAAGGCCGTGAAGAAGCAACTGCTGGCGCACAACGACACGGTGGAGATCGGCAAGTACAAGATCAAGTACCTGGTCGAAGACGGCGTCGATTACGAAAAGACGATGATCATGAAGCCCGGTGCGGCCGCGCCCACCGTGGCCACCGCCGACCGCGCCACCTTCGCGCACACCGCGCCGGCCAGCGTCAACTC
>JANOKY010000073.1:0-3503 GCA_031419635.1 Burkholderiales bacterium
CGAGCTGCTGGCGCACCTGATCGAGCAGCGTGGTTGCAGCGGCTACGGCGTCGAGCTGGCCGACGCCAACGTGCACGCCAGCCTGGCGCGCGGCATCGACGTGATCCAGTTCAACCTCGAAGACGGCCTGGCGCTGTTCGAGGACCGCAGCTTCGACGTGGTGCTGCAACTCGACACCCTGCAACACTTGCGCAACACCGAGAAGATGCTGGTTGAGACGGCCCGCGTGGGCCGCATCGGCATCGTCAGCTTCCCGAACTTCGCCCACTGGCCGAACCGCCTGCATGTGGCCAGCGGGCGCATGCCCGTCACCAAGATCCTGCCCTACCAGTGGTACGACACGCCCAACATCCGCGTCGGCACCTATGCCGATTTCGAAGTGCTGGCACGCAAGAACGGGCTGACCATCCTCGACAGCTTCGGACTGCAGGACGGCCGGCCGGTGCGGCGCTGGCCCAATTTACGCGCCAGCGTGGCGGTGTTTAAATTCGAGCGCCGCTGACGGCATTCACCACTTGGAGACCCCTAATGATCGGCTACGTCACTCTCGGGACCAATGATCTGCCCCGTGCCACGGAGTTCTACGACGCACTGCTCGGCGAAGTCGGCATCGGACGCTTGATGGACCTCGGCCACGGCTACGGCTGGGGAATGTCGATGGACAAGCCCTTGCTGGCGATCATGACGCCGTTCGACAAGAAGCCGGCCACTACAGGCAACGGAGTAATGGCCGCGATCGTCGTTGACAGCCGCGACAAGGTCGATCGCGTGTACAGGAAGGCGCTCGAACTCGGCGGTAGCGACGAGGGGCCGGCCGGCCCGCGGGGAGCGGGCTTCTACGCCGGCTATTTCCGCGACCTCGACGGCAACAAGCTCAACGTGTTCTGCTTCGGCTGAGCCTGCCGTAGGGGGGCTGGCGCCGCCGCCTCACTGCGCTCGGCTGGTGGCCGGCGCCAAGTGCTGTAGCTTGGCCGCATAGATCGCCTGTTCGCGTCGCGTGGTGCTGTTCTTCATTGCCTTGGTCAGGTGCTCGCGCGCCTGGGCAATGTCACCCAAGCCGTACAGCGCCACGGCGAGCCAGAAGTGGAACTCGTGGTAGTCGGGGTCGCGGCGCATCTCGCGCAGGATGTGCTCGCGTGCGTTGCGAAAGTCGCCCGCCTGCGCCGCCGCGCGGCCGAGGTCGAAATGGTGGAACGGCGGCTCGGCTTCGAGCCGGGCCAGGCGCTGGCGCAGCGGCGCGGCCTCCGCCGTGCGGCCCTGGCTTTCGAGCAGGCGCGCCAGGTTGACCAGCGCCGGCTGGTGGTTGGCCTCGCGCTCCAGCGTGTACCGGAAAGCCCGCTCGGCATGCGCCGCCAAGCCGCGCCGCTGGTAGACCACGGCCAGGGTGTTGTAGGCGCTGGCGTAGGTGGGATCCTGCAGCACGGCTTCTCGCGCGTAGGCGTAAGCATCGTTCAACTCGCCGCGGACCATCGCTTCGGCCGCGCGGTTGTTCATGAACATCGCCAGGATCGCCGCTTCGCTCACCTGCCGCAACAGGGCGCCGCGGCCCGCCGGCAGTGCGCCGAAATCGAGCCGCACCTGGCTGTCGGGATCGAGGCCGGCGATGCGATCGACCAGGCGCTTGTCGATGACGATGTTGACATGGCCATTGACCAGGGACAGGTCGCCGCTGCGGCTCCAGGTTTCGTGGCCGACCAGGGCTTGGTACCGCACCGGCAACTCGAGGTATTTGGCCAGGGCCGCGGTCATCACCACCAGCGACAGGCAGTTGCCCGAGCGCGCATCGAACGCCTGGGCCGCGTTGCGCGTCATGTCGGTGTCGTAGTCCAGGCGCAATTGCGCCTTGCTGTGCAGCGCGTCGACCAAGCCGCGCTGGCGCCCCTGGGTGCGCAATTGCGAGGCGATCTCGACCTCGAGGTAGCGCTTCATCGCCGGGCTGACGGCGAATACCTCGGCGGCATCGATGCGCTGCGATGGCGGCGCGAAGGCCTGGTCGTCGAACAGCTGCAGCGGCGGTTGCGCCGGGGTGGCCGGCGGCGCGCTGGCGCAGGCCCCGAGCAGGGCGACCGAGGCCAGCAGCACAAACTGGGCAAGGCGTTTCATGGCGGCTTTCAGCGACACAATCGACGCCTGCATGTTATGCCTGTCGCCCGCCGCACTTCAAGCGGCCCCACCGCCATTCCTCCCCGCCAAACCATGCTCGACACCACTGCCCTGGCCAGCTTCACCGACCGCCTGTGGGACGACGAAATCGTGCCCGCACTGACGCAGTACATCGAGATCCCGGCCAAGAGCCCGATGTTCGATGCCGACTGGGCCCGGCACGGCCATGTCGACCGCGTGGTGCGCGACGCCGCGGCCTGGGTCGAAGGCAAGAAGGTGGCCGGCCTCAAGCTCGAAGTGGTGCGCATCGAAGGCCGCACGCCGGTGATCCTGTTCGAGGTGCCCGCCACCAAGGCGGGCTCGACCGACACCATCGTGATGTACGGCCACCTCGACAAGCAGCCTGAGTTCAACGGCTGGCGCAATGACCTCGGCCCGTGGACGCCGAAGTACGAGAACGGCAAGCTCTACGGCCGCGGCGGTGCCGACGACGGCTACGCGGTCTATGCCTCGCTGTCGGCGATCCTGGCGCTGGACGCCCAAGGTGTGCCGCGGCCACGCGTCGTCGGCCTGATCGAGAGCTGCGAAGAGAGCGGCTCGTTCGACCTGCCGGCCTACATCGATGTGCTCAAGCCGCGCCTGGGCAATGTCAGCCTGGTGGTCTGCCTGGACTCCGGCGCCGGCAACTACGACCAGTTGTGGCTGACGACCAGCCTGCGCGGCATGGTCAGCGGTGTGCTGAAAGTGGAGGTGCTGACCGAAGGCATCCACTCCGGCGACGCCAGCGGCCTGGTGCCCTCGTCGTTCCGCATCCTGCGCCAGGTGCTCGACCGCCTGGAAGACAGCAAGACCGGCGAGCTGCTGCCCGAGAGCTTCCATTGCCAGGTGCCGGCCGCGCGCATCGAGCAGGCACGCACGACGGCGGCGATCCTGAAAGACGAGGTCTACAAGCGCTTCCCCTGGGCCTGCGGCGCCGACGGTGCGCTGACCCTGCCGACCACCACCGACCCGACGCAGGCACTGATCAACCGCACCTGGCGCCCGACCCTGTCGGTCACCGGTGTCGATGGTTTCCCCGAGCTGGGCAGCGCCGGCAATGTGCTGCGTCCCTACACCGCCTTCAAGCTCAGCCTGCGCCTGCCGCCGCTGGTCGACGGCAACGAGGCTTCACTCAAGTTGAAGCAACTGCTCGAAGACAACGCCCCCTACAACGCGAAGGTCACCTTCCACGCCGATGGCCGTGCCGGCGCGCTCGGCGCCACCGGCTGGAACGCGCCCGAGCTGGCGCCCTGGCTGCACAGCGCGCTGGACGCCGCCTCCAACACCCAGTTCGGCGCCCCGGTCGGCTTCATCGGCCAGGGCGGCACGATCCCGCTGATGAGCATGCTGGCCAAGGGCTT
>JANOKY010000074.1:0-1759 GCA_031419635.1 Burkholderiales bacterium
CGTGTGCGCGGCATCGACGCCATCTTCGGCGGCCACACCCACGACGGCGTGCCCGTCGCCGTACCGGTGGCGAACGGGGGAAATACGGCCGGCGGCAAGACCCTGGTCACCAATGCCGGCAGCAACAGCAAGTTCCTCGGCTTGATGGACTTCGAGGTCAAAGGCGGCAAGGTGGCCGACTTCCGCTACCGCCTGTTGCCGATCTTCGCGAACCAGTTGAAGGCCGACGCCGAGATGAACGCGCTGATCGCCAAGGTGCGCGCACCCTACGAGGCCAAACTGGCCGACAAGCTGGCCGTCACCGATGGCCTGCTCTACCGCCGTGGCAATTTCAACGGTTCGTGGGACCAGTTGATCTGCGATGCGCTGATGGACGTGCAGGGCGCGGAGATCGCGTTTTCGCCGGGCTTCCGCTGGGGCACGACGCTGCTGCCGGGCGACACCATCACGCGCGAGTTGATGATGGACCAATTGGCCATCACCTACCCCTACGCGACCGTCAACGAGATGACGGGCGAGACCATCAAGACGATCCTGGAAGACGTGGCCGACAACCTCTTCAACCCCGACCCGTACTACCAGCAGGGCGGCGACATGGTGCGCGTGGGCGGCCTGGCCTACACCTGCAACCCGGTCGCGGCGATGGGCGGCCGCATCAGCGAGATGCGTCTGGCCGGCAAGCCGATCGAGGCCGACAAGAAGTACAAGGTGGCAGGCTGGGCGCCGGTGGCTGAAGAGGCCCGCACCGCGCCCGGCAACAAGCCGGTGTGGGATGTCGTCGAGGCTTGGCTGAAGGCGCAGGGTGGGCGCGTCAAGCCGCGCAAGATCAATACGCCCAGGCTGGTGGGCATGGCCGGCAATCCGGGCATCGCGGCATGATCGTGTGCGCAGTCTGGCGATGAATTCGACTCTGGGTATGCGCATCTACATCTCGAACGCAAAGGACATCGTCATGAAATTCTCTCGACTCGCTGCCGTCTCGCTGCTGTGGCTGGCGGCCACGGCCGCCTGGGCGCAAGACCGCGTCGTCTATCACATCGACAACACGGCGGCGCAAGGGCTCAAGGGCCTGCGCAACGTGCGCAACCATCTCGATGTCGATCCTGCAGCGAAGATCACCGTCGTCACGCATGCCGAAGGCGTCGATATGTTGATGGAAGGCGCCAAGGCGGCCAATGGCGCCGAATATGCGCCGCTGGTGTCGGCGCTCAAGAGCCGCGGCGTGAACTTCGAGATCTGCGAAATCACGCTGAAGAACCGCGATCTGAAGAAAGAGCAGTTCATCCAGGAAGCGAGCGTCACGCCCTCGGGCGTGGTGCGCATCGCCAAGCTGCAGGCGCAAGGCTCGGCCTACATCAAGCCTTGACTGACTGCCTGCGTTTGCGCGCCGAGGGGCAACCTTGAATCGCTGGTGTGCACTCGTCCCCTTGGTCTTGGCCGCGATGATGGGTGTGGCCGTTGCGCAGGGTGCCAACAACAGCGTGCGCGCCAGCAACGTGGCACCCGACATCTGGCTCGTCCAGGGCGAGGCGGCGATGGGCTCGGCGGCCAACCGCAACTTCATCTCGAACGCCGGCTTTGTCGTCACCGATGCCGGCGTCGTGGTGATCGATGCGCACGGCTCGCCGACGCTGGCCGAAGAGCTGATTGCCGAAATCCGCCGCGTCACGTCGCAGCCGATCCGCTACGTCATCGTGACCCACTACCACGCCGACCATATCTACGGCCTGCAGGCCTTCAAGGCGGCCGGCGCAGCGAT
>JANOKY010000075.1:0-2837 GCA_031419635.1 Burkholderiales bacterium
TCGCAGCGTGACCGCACCGAAAGAACTCCCCCTCGCGTCCTTGCAGTTCTACGCCACGGCGCCCTACCCGTGCAGCTACCTGCCCGGGCGCCAGGCGCGCTCGCAGGTGGCCACGCCCAGCCACCTGATCCACGCCGACGCTTACTCGGGCCTGGTGGCCAATGGTTTTCGGCGCAGCGGCATGTTCACCTACCGGCCGCATTGCGACGGCTGCCGCGCCTGCGTGCCGCTGCGCGTGCCCGTCGTGCAGTTCACGCCCACGCGCAGCCAGCGCCGGGCCTGGAAGCAGCACCAGCCGCTGGTGGCGCGCGTGCTGCGGCTGGGCTTCCTGCCCGAGCATTACCAGCTCTACCTGCGCTACCAGTCCGGCAGGCACAGCGGCGGCGGGATGGATCAGGACAGCGTCGACCAGTACACCCAGTTCCTGCTGCAAAGCCGCGTCAACTCGCGGCTGGTCGAGTTCCGCGAACCGGCGCGCGAGGGCGAAGCGCTCGGCGTGTTGAAGATGGTGGCGATCCTGGATGTGCTGAGCGACGGCATCTCAGCCGTTTACACGTTTTATGAGCCCGAGGCCGAGGCCAGCTACGGCACCTACAGCGTGCTGTGGCAGATCGAGCAGACGCGGATCCTGCAACTGCCCCACGTCTACCTCGGCTACTGGATCGCGGCCAGCACCAAGATGGCCTACAAGGCCGGCTTCAAGCCGCATGAATTGCTCATCGACGGGCATTGGGCGGCAGCCGACAGCGCAGCACCGGCTGCCTAAGCGATGAAGCTGCGCGGCAAATTGCTGCTGGTGGCGATCGTGCCGCTGATCGTGGCGATGGCCCTCACCGCCGTCGTGCTGCGCCAGCAGCAGCATGACCTGGCGCGGCGCCAGCAGGCGCTGGTGCGCAGCGCCTACACCGAGATCACGCAGACCGAGCTGCGGCACTATGTGGCGCTGGCCTTGTCGACCATCAGCCCGCTGTACAACACCGGCCGCGACGACGAAGAAACCAAGCGCGCGGCGATGCGCCAGTTGGCCCAGCTCGACTACGGCCCCGACGGCTACTTCTTTCTCTACGATTTCGACGGCACCAACCTGATGCACCCGCGCCAGCCCGAGCTGGTGGGCAAGAACCTGCTCGGCCTGCGCGATGCCCGCGGCCTGCTGGCGATCCGCGCGATGATCGACAAGGCGCGCGCCGGTGGCGGCTTTGTCGACTACACCTGGAACAAGCCCTCGACCCGGGAGGAAGCGCCGAAGATAGCCTACGTGACCGGCCTGGCGCGCTGGCACTGGATGATCGGCACCGGCACCTACACCGACGACGTCGACCGCGTGCTGCAGCAGCTCGACGGCCAACTCGAGGCCAATGTCGACACCACGATGCGCTGGATTGCCATTGCCGCCGTGGCCTCGGTGGCGATGATCTTCGCCAGCCTCCTGCTCATCAGACTGTCCGAGCTGCGCAGCGCCGACGCCAAGCTCACGTTGCTGGCGCGCGAGCTGGTGCGCACGCAGGAAGAGGAGCGCGCCTGGCTCTCGCGCGAGCTTCACGACGGCACCAGCCAGATCCTGGTGTCGGGCAAGCTGCTGACCGAATCGGCGCTCGAACGCCTGCCGGCGCAGGACGCCCTGCGCTCGGTGCTGCAGCGCGCCCTGGACCGCATCAACGATGCGCTCAACAGCGTGCGCGGCATCTCGCACCGCCTGCGCCCGGCCGAGCTCGACACGCTGGGCCTGACCACCGCGTTGCGCCAACTCGGCGAAGAGATGTGCAGCGCCGCCGGCATGGCTTTCACCTTGAACGCCGCCGACGACCCCGCTGGCTTGCCCGACGAAATCAGGACCACGCTGTTTCGCGTCAGCCAGGAGGCCTTGACCAATGTGATCAAGCACGCTGGCGCCGCCCGGGTGGTGATGAGCCTGGCCAGCGACGGCGCCGGCCTGCACCTGACGATCGAAGACGACGGCCGGGGTTTCGACAACCAGGCCGTCGCCCAACACCCGCGCCAGGGCATCGGCCTGCGCAACATGCGCGAGCGCCTGGTGGCCGTGGGCGGCAGCCTGCGCGTGCTGTCGCAGCCGCAGCGCCAGACCGGCACCGCCATCCAGGCCCTGCTGCCGCCCGAGGCCATCCGCCGCTTTGCGCAGCGCGCCGCCGCATGATCCGGGTGCTGCTGGTCGACGACCACCCGCTGGTGCGCGAGGGCCTGATGGCGCGCATGGAATCGGTGCCAGACATCGAAGTGGTGGGTGAAGCCGGCGACGCGGCGCAAGCGCTGCTGCGCGTGGCCGAGTGCCGGCCCAACGTGGTCCTGATGGACATCGGCATGCCCGGCACCAGTGGCATCGAGCTGACCGCGCAACTGCTGGCGCGCGAGCCCGGCCTGATCGTGCTGATGCTCAGCATGTACGACAGCGCCGAGCACGCCCAGCGCGCAATGGCCGCCGGTGCGCGCGGCTACGTGCTCAAGGATTCACCGTCGAGCGAAATCCTGGCCGCCATCCGCACCGTGTTCGGCGGCGGCACCTACCTCAGCCCGGCGCTGGCGCAGCGCCTGTTCCGCACGCCCGCGGCGCGGGTCTCGCTGTCCGAGCGCGAGCAGGACATCCTGGCCCTGCTGGGCCAGGGCCAGTCGAGCAAGCAGATCGCGCGCGGCCTGGACATCGGCCTGCGCACGGTCGAGACGCACCGCCAGAACATCCGCCGCAAGCTGGACCTGGCGGGGCAGGCCGAGTTGATCAAGTACGCCGTCGAGCACGCGGGGCACGGGCGCGGTTGAGACAATCCGCCCATGAAACCCTTCGACGACCCCGACCACGACCGCGAAGTCGGTCAACGCCACCC
>JANOKY010000076.1:0-1724 GCA_031419635.1 Burkholderiales bacterium
ATCGCGCGCGGCGTGCCGCCGCGTCGCGTTACTGCCCGCCGAACTTGTAGTCTGTCTTGGCCTTCTTGCGCAGCTCTTCCTGGTAGGCCTGCAGCTTTTGCTGGGACAGGCGCTGGACCACCTGCGGCTTGACTTCCTCGAAGGGCGGGAACTGGGCTTCGCGGGTGTCTTCGAGCTTGATGATGTGCCAGCCGAACTGGCTCTTCATCGGCGTGGCGGTGGTTTCGCCCTTCTTCAGCGCCACCATCGCCTGGCCGAACTCGGGCACATAGCTGTCGGGCTTGGCGAAGTCGAGGTCGCCGCCGTTGGCGCCCGAGCCCTTGTCGGTGCTGTGCTTCTTGGCCAGTTCGTCGAACTTGGCGCCGGCCGTGAGTTGCTTCAACAACGCCTTGGCTTCGTCTTCCTTCTCGACCAGGATGTGGCGCGCGCGGTACTCGGTGCCGGCGCCCTGGGTCTTGGCCTTCTCGTACTCGGCCTTGGCCTCGGCATCGGTGCCCTGGTTCTTCTTCTGGTAGTCGGCGAACAGCTCGCGGATCAGGATGGTCTGGCGCGCCAGTTCCATCTGGCTGCGGTACTCGGCGCTGGCGGCGATGCCGCGCTTCTCGGCTTCCTGGGCGAAGATTTCGCGCAGCACGACTTCTTCGCGCACGCGCTGCTCGAGCTCGGGCGTCACCGCTTGCTGGCCGCCGCGGGTGGCTTGCACCATCAGCAGGTCCACGCGCGATTTGGGCACGGCCTTGCCGTTGACGACGGCGATGTTCTGCGCTGCGGCGCTGCCGGCGATGGCGATAGCGAACGCCAGCACGGCGAGGGACTTCTGGGACATGGGTTTGCCTTTCGGGAGCGGGAGGCGCACGCAGGGTGGCCGGGGGAGAAAAATCGGCGGGGGCTCTGCGCTCAGCGTGGCGGCTCGGTGGGCGTGCGGGCCTCGATGGCCAGCGCATGGATACCCTCGGCGACGAGTGAGCGCAGGGCATCATACACAAGGCGATGGCGGGCCACGCGCGACAGGCCGGCGAAGCGTTCGCTGGTGACACGCACGGTGAAATGCCGGCCTTCCTTGGCCCCGGCATGGCCGGCGTGCAGATGGCTGTCGTCGATGACTTCGAGCGCGCCGGCGTCGAAGCTGGCACGCAGGGCCGCTTCGACCTGCGCTGCCGTCACGCCGATCACTGCGGCTCCTTGGCCGGCGGCTCGTCGGGCAGGTAGCGGCTGAGGTAGAAGCCCTGCGCCACCGTGAACACCAGCATCAAGCCGATGCTGCCGAAGAGCTTGAAGTTGACCCAGGTGTCGGTGGAAAAGTTGTACGCCACCCACAGGTTCAGCGCCCCCATCACGCTGAAGAAGGTGACCCAGGCCCAGTTCAGCCGCCGCCAAACGGGTTCGGGCAACTCGAGCTGTTCGCCGAGCAACAGCCGCAGCAGGTTCTTGCCGAACAGCAGCGGCCCGAGCAGGAACGCGCCGGCCATCACCCAGTACAGCAGGGTCGGCTTCCACTTGATGAAGTTCTCGTTGTGGAACCAGATCGTCAAGGCCCCCAGCACCACCACCAGCACCAGGCTGACCCAGAGCATGGTGTCGACCTTGCGCCCGCGCAGCTTCAATACCAGCACCTGGGTCAGCGTGGCCAGGATCACCACCACGGTGGCCAGCAGCACGGGGGCTTCACCGGGGCCGACGCTGCCGCCGGAGACCAGAAAGCCGAAATGCTCGGAGGCGAAGGC
>JANOKY010000077.1:0-1514 GCA_031419635.1 Burkholderiales bacterium
TCCCCCGCGATGTCGGCGGACATGGCGCATGAGATGGGCCACGACGGCATGGACTTGGGCGCCATGGTGCGCGACATGCTCTCGGTACTGAGCGTGCTTGGAGTCGAAGAGCGCATTGGTGAGGTGCCGGGGGTCGAGAGCGTCACCGTCAATTTCGCTGCGAAAAGCGCCACCGTGCGCTATGACGAAACGCGGCTCGAGGTAGCTGATATCAAGTCGGACGTTCGCCAACGTGGGTATGCCTCGGCGGATGAGCCGCAGCCCCAGCATCTGGGCGATCACAAGGCCGCGAACGAAGCCCCTGGGCAGTCAATGGCGCAAGCGACGCCGGTCGCCGCCTCACCGCCCGCAGCCGCTGCGCCGAATGACGCTGCGTCCGATGCGCCGCCTGCGACGCCATTGGCCGACGCGTCCAAAGCTTCCGAGCCTGCGACCGCCGTCGGCCACGCCGGTCACGCCGGCCACGCGCCACCCGCCGACGCATCCCCCGCGATGTCGGCGGACATGGCGCATGAGATGGGCCACGACGGCATGGACTTGGGCGCCATGGTGCGCGACATGCGCAACCGCTTCTGGATCTGCCTGGCCTTCACTGTGCCGATCTTCATCTATGCCCCGATGGGCGGCATGTGGCAGGCGCCGGCACCGCCGTTCGGCCTGGATCTCAACCTGTGGTTGTTCTTCTTCGCCAGCGCCGCAGTGCTGTACCCAAGCTGGCCCTTCTTCGTCTCCGCCTGGCGTGCGCTCAAGAAAGGCACGCTGGGCATGGCTGCGCTGATCGTGTTGAGCGTGGGCACGGGGTACCTCTTCAGTGTAGTCACCACCTTCTTCTTCAAGGAGGGCGGGCAGTTCTTCGAAGCGGTCGCCGTCCTGCTGGTGTTCATCCTGCTCGGCCACTGGCTGGAAATGCGTGCCCGCGCGGGGGCATCGTCGGCCATCAAGGCACTGATGGACCTCACGCCGACCAAGGCCAATGTCATCCGCAACGGTGCCGAAGTCGAAGTGCCGACGGCCGAGGTACTGGCCGGCGAAATCGTCGTCATCCGGCCAGGGAACAAGATTCCGGTCGATGGCACGATCGAGACCGGCGACTCGCTGGTCGACGAGTCGATGTTGACAGGCGAGTCGATGCCGGTCCAAAAGGGGCCGGGCGCCACCGTGGTGGGTGCCAGCATCAACAAGAGCGGCAGTTTCCGCTACAAGGCGACCAAGGTTGGGGCCAACTCGGCCTTGGCGCAAATCGTGAAACTGGTGCAGGAGGCGCAGAACTCGAAGGCACCGGCGCAATTGCTGGCCGACCGGGCCGCGCAATGGCTGGTGATCGCCGCCATCGTCATCGGCCTGACAACCTTCGCGGTGTGGTTCTGGGTCATCGGCGAACCTCTGCTGCTGGCCGTGACATTGACGATCACGGTGTTTGTCATCGCCTGCCCGGATGCGCTGGGGCTGGCCACACCGATGGCCGTGATGGTGAGTACCGGCCTGGGGGCCGCGAATGGCATCCTGTTCAAGAA
>JANOKY010000078.1:0-4657 GCA_031419635.1 Burkholderiales bacterium
TGTTCGGCGCGAGCACGGTGATCTGCACGCCGAGCACGCTCAAGGCGCGCGGGTAGTCCTGCGGTGTGACGACACACGGGTGGGGTTTCATGGTCAGTCTCCTGAGTGCGGGTGAGGGGGTTCGTCAGCGCGCGACCAGGCTGAAACGGCGGGTGGCGCGCTGCATCGCGCGCTCGACCGCAGCCAGCAGGCCAGGCCGCTGCGTCGGTGTCAGCACCGGGCCGGCGCGACGTTGCGTCGGTGCTTGCAAAAGACGGGGCAGGGTGGTGGTGCTCATGGCTGTCACTTCGGTGCTGTCGTTGCAGCGGTTGTTGGCGCCCACGGCTCGGGCACGCGGTTCTTCACCACCGGGATAGTGCGCAGGTAGGCGTAGATCGCCTCCAGGTCGGCGTCGCTGAAGTTGTTGTAGACGGGGATCGGCATCGGCGGCAGCACCGCGCGGCCGCGGCCCATGTGGCGGCCGGTGCGGATGGTCTGCTTGAAATCGTTCACGCTCCATGGGCCCACGCCGGTGTCGGCGTCGGGGGTCAGGTTGGCGGTGAAACTCACGCCCCAGGGCCCGGCATGGGCCGTGTTGGTGGCTGCCGAGACCACCAGCCACGGCCCGGGCGGCAGGGCAGGCACAGGGGGCATCTGCAGGGCTTCGGGGTGACCCGACAGCATCCGGCTCATGTCGGGCTCGGGGCCGTTGACGCCCATCTTGAACGGGGTGTGGCAATCGTGGCAACCCGAGGTGTTGACCAGGTACTTGCCGCGGGCGGCCTGGGCTGCGCTCGCCTTGCTGTCGGCCGCATTGGCCGCTGGCGTCAGCGCCAGCGTGAAGGCTGCGGCGCTGGCCAGGGTGGCCACGAAGCTGGCGAAACGGAGGTGGTGGGTGGTGATCATGGTTGGGTCTCCTGAGGTTGGGGTAGGTCGTGGTTGATCCAGCGGGTGATGAGGGCCAGGCCCTCGGCATCGGGGGCGTCGGTGCCCAGCGGTGGCATCTGCATTTGTGGCTGGCGCGATTGCATGCGCAGCGCCAGCACGCTGGCCTGCGCCTGGCCGGGCACGACGACTTGCGTCTGGCTGGCCATGCCTGGCGGCCGGTAGCGACTCGGTGCCTCGACCACCGAGCGCAGGGCCTGCATGCGGCTGGCTTGCGGCTCGGCCGCCGACTGCGCCAGCGTCAGTGGCAGCGGCACCAGGTTGCCGCTGCGGTTGTGGCAGTGGCCGCAGTCGGCGTGCAGGTAGCCGAGCGCGGCGCGCTCGGTGGGCGTGTCGGCAGCGATGCGCGGCGGCTGCGCCAGCAGCGCCGGGGGCAGCTTGCGCAATGCGCCGCGCGCGACCAGGCTGCGCAGGTCAGCGTCACCGCTGCGCAGCGGCTGGCCATGCACGGCCAGCGGGTCGCGGTCGGGCGAGAGTTGCAGCGCGCTGACGCCGAGCACCGGCACCGCGGTGGCGCCATGGCAGGCCAGGCAGTCGCCGCGCGCGGGCACGGTGTAGCGGCCGTTCGGCGCGGCGCTCACCGGCAGGTTCGTGCCACGCGCGGGGGCGAGGTCGGCGTCGCGGCCGTCATCGCGCCAGACATAACTGGCGAAGCGCCAGGAGCCATCGGCCAGGCGCTCGATGGTGCGGGTCTCGACCGGGCGGCCGGCGTGCGAGAACTCCTTCCACAGTTGGGTGCCGGGTGGGAACGACCAGGCGTCCGGGTTGGACGCATCGATGGCTTGGCCCGCCGGCAGGCGCAGCCAGCGGCGCTTGTCGGCGGCGTCGGACCACAGCGGGTACTGCGGCGTGAAGGCGACGATGCCGGCACGGATTTGCGTCGTCGAACCTGGCGCGTACAGGCCCGTGTCGCTGAGCCGCGCGGGCGGCTCGTTGCTCGCGGCGGCGCTGTTTTGCGACGGCCCCGTCACGCCCAGCGCGATGCCCGCGGCGGCGCCGAGCAGCAAGCGGCAGGGGTGGGCGGGGTGGCGGGCGGTCACGGTGTTCCCGTTGGATCGGATGGGTAGGCGGTGTCGGAAAACCCGGCGCTACAGGCATCCGCTGACGGAGCCATCGGCGCAGGTTGCGGCGGGCCATGTGGGCGAAGCTGCGGCGGGCCAATTCGGCGAGCAGACGAACTGGGGGGACGGGCTCGTCGGCGGGCGGCAGAGCTCTTACGATGGACCCGCACCGCGGGCTCGCGCGCGGCGCCCACCGGGAGCCACACGATGACCGTCAACGCCGTCGCCTTTGCCAACAACGACATCGCCTACATCTGGTGGCGCCGCGCCGCCAAGCTGCCCAACTGCCTGGGCTTCTCGGTGCGCCGCATCGACAGCGCGAATCACGAAGAGGCCTTGCCGGCCTTCGTCGGCTTCAAGCCGGGCCTGCCGGGTCAGCCGCACAAGCTGAGCAACACCGATGTCTGGCCGATCCAGTCGTTCCAGTGGAAGGACGTGTACGCGCCGCCCGGCACCTACCGCTACCGCATCGTGCCGATGCTCGGGCCCGACACCGAGGCGCTGCAGCCCGACGTGGCGAATGCGCTGCTGACCAATGCGGTGACGATCAGCGGCGACTACGGCGACTTGCAGGCCTACTTCAACGTCGGGCTGATTTCGACGCAAGCAGTGGCGCGGCGGCTGCGCAAACTGGTGGCTGCGGGCCTGTACCCGAATCGCCTCGATGCGCTGAAGGGCGAGATCGCCAGGCCCGGCTCGGAGATCCGCAAGACCCTCGCCGGTGACGTGCTCGACAAGGGCGTGCTGGCCCTGCTCGCGCGGGCGGGGGGCAGCGCCAAGGGAAGCTGCAAGCTGGCGCTGTACGAACTCACCGACGGCGAGTTGCGCGACGCCATCGTGGTCCTGGCCGGCAAGAAACGACTCGCGCTGTGCCTGGCCAATGCCGACAGCACGGTGCAGACGACGGATGCACAAGGCAAGACCCACACCACCAAGGTCAAGGACGGCACCAATGCCGCCGCGCGGGCAGCGCTGAAGGCCAAGGCCGTGAACCTGGTCGACCGTTTCGTGCCCTCATCGAGCATCGGCCACAACAAGTTCGTGGTCTACGCCGACGCCCAGGGCAAGAACCAGCGCGTGCTCACCGGCAGCACCAACTGGACCGCGACGGGGCTGTGCTCGCAGACCAACAACGCGCTGTTGATCCGCAATGCGGCCATCGCCGACGGCTACCGAAAGTATTGGGACTGGCTGGTGTGGGACGCCGCGCAGACGCCGGTGCAGGGCAAGGATCTGCGCGACTGGGACGGCGCCGCGCCGCTGCAGACCGACGTCGACAAGGGCAGCGTCACGGTCTGGTTCTCACCCAACACCGCGCGCAAAACCAAGGACGAAACCGTGACACCGCCGGACCTGGCCGAAGTCTTCAGCTTGATCCTGGCCGCACAGCATGGCGTGTTGTTCCTGGCCTTCAACCCCGGCACGCCGAGTTGCCTGGAAGTGGTGCGGCAAAAGGCCGAGGCGATGAAGGCCGCGGGCCAGCCGTTCTACGTGCGCGGCGCCGTCACCGACCCGGCGCCGCTGGGCCAGTTCGCCACCTTCCTGACCAAGCGCGACGCCACCGTCGCGCCCGACGTGCTGGTCTCGGGCGTGGCCGGGGTGCCCGACGATTTCGGCTACTGGGAGCAGGAGCTGTACAAGATCGGCCACGCGGTGATCCACGACAAGATCCTGGTCATCGACCCGTTCACGCCGCACTGCGTGGTCGTCACCGGCAGCCACAACCTGGGCTACAAGGCCAGCTACCAGAACGACGAGAACCTGGTCATCGTCAAAGGCCACCGCCGCCTGGCCGCGGCCTATGCCGCTCATGTGCTCGACGTGACCAACCATTTCGCCTGGCGCTACAAGCTCAGCGCACTGCAAAAGCAGGGCCGCATGGCCCAGGCCTGGGGCGACCTCGACGACAGCGACGCCTGGCAGAACAAATATTTCGGCCCGGTGGGTGACCTGTCGCGCGACGCGTTCTTCTTCGGTCCGTGAGCGGCCAGGCATCTTCAGATGCAGGTGCAAGGCGCAAGGCGTTCGCCTTCGAGCCGGATTGGCGCGTGAGGCCCTGGCCGCCGCGTGAGAAGTACGAACGCGCGGCGAGCGACGCCGATTGGGCTTGCTCTGAGCCGCGGTCAGTCGCCCTTGCCGAGCAGCGGGATCGCGCCTTCGCTGCTGGCGCCGAGCAGCCCCACCTGGCTGTAGACGCCGAGCTTGTGCCGCGTGTCGGCGATGTCGAGGTCACGCATCGTCAACTGGCCGATGCGGTCAGCGGGCGTGAACGCGCCTTCGCCCTTTTCCATCGTCAAGCGCTCGGGGTGGTATGTGAGGTTCGGGCTGCTCGTATCCATGATCGAGTAGTCGTTGCCGCGGCGCAGCTCCAAAGTCACCTCGCCAGTGACTGCGCGCGCGACCCAGCGCTGCGCGGTTTCGCGCAACATCAGGCATTGCGGGTCGAACCAGCGGCCCTGGTACAGCAGCCGTCCCAAACGGCGGCCGTTGCTGCGGTACTGTTCGATCGTGTCTTCGTTGTGGATGCCGGTGACCAGTCGTTCATACGCGATGTGCAGCAGGGCCATGCCGGGGGCTTCATAGATGCCGCGGCTCTTGGCTTCGATGATGCGGTTCTCGAT
This sequence comes from Burkholderiales bacterium, assembly GCA_031419635.1. Taxonomy (GTDB): domain Bacteria; phylum Pseudomonadota; class Gammaproteobacteria; order Burkholderiales; family Burkholderiaceae_C; genus CADEEN01. Next base: position 4,607 of record JANOKY010000078.1, read on the forward strand.
CTGGTCGCACATGCCCAGGCCGTGGCGGCCGCCGATGCGGTTGGCTTCCTC
>JANOKY010000079.1:0-3569 GCA_031419635.1 Burkholderiales bacterium
TGGTCGCCAAGGGCGATCGCCCGGCGCTGCTGGCCGAGCTGGCCGCCAAGAGCCCGGCAGGGGATGGTGAAACCAGCACCCGCCTGTGGCTCAAGGCGCTGGCCGCCAGCGACGACGGCAAGGGCGTCAAACCCGACGCCGCCTTGCGTCAGCGGGTGCAGCGCGTGATCGGCGACGCGTCGCAATCGCGCCTCCACATGGACGTGCTGATCAGCGGCGCAGTCGACATCGTCAAGCTGTTCAGCAGCGACGATGGCGCCGACCGCGCGCCGCTGGTGGCCCCCTTCGACGCCGCCTTGGCGCGCTTGCAGGCCGACACCACGCTGTCGCGCGGCGACCGCGTTGCCGCGCTGACCGGGCGCGTCGAGCTGGCCCGACTGGGGCAGGGCAAGGAAACGACCCAACCCAAGCTGCCCGCGTCATTGGTGCAGACGGTGCGCGAGATGGCCGCGCGGATGGACCGCGACATCAGCGACGCCTACGAACGCCAGGCCGTGATCACCGAGGTGGCCTACCAGTTGGGCCAGGCGGGCCTGTGGGCCGACAGCGATGCCTTGCTCAAGGCCAACCTGGCCAAGAGCCATTCGCCGTACTACCTGATGAGCCAGCTCGGCAGCAACGCCAGGAAGCTGGGCAAGAAAGGTGAAGCCTTGCGCTGGTACCAGCAGGCCTTCGACAAGAGCGAAGGCCCGGCGACGCGGCTGCAATGGGGTGCGAGCTATGTCGGCGCGCTGGTCGAGTTGACGCCGGCCGATGCCCCGCGCATCGAGAAAGCGGTGTCGCAGTTGTTCAGCGAAGCGGCGCAGGACCAGGGCGCTTTCCACGATCGCAGCGCGCGCGCCTTGCAGCGCGTTGGCCAGCGCCTGGGCACCTGGAATGCCGATGGCAAGCACGCGGCCAGCGTCAAGCGCTTGCAGGCCCAGCTCGACGGCGTCTGCGCCAAGATCCCTGCCGACGACGGCCAGCGGGCCACCTGCGTGGCGGTGTTGCCGCGCAAGTCCTGAGTTGGGTTTGTCGCTCATGCCGCGCGCCGTTCTCGACGAAGCCCAGATCCATCCTGCCATTCGCGCGCGCATCGCCGGGCACCAGGCCGAGATCGTGCAGGAAGTGCAGCGCGCCATCGCCGCCCACCCGGTGGTGGTGGTCGGGATGGGCCAGAACCCGTTCCCGCGCCGCGCCCGCCGCGCGCTCGACGCCGCCGGCATTGCGCACCACGACCTCGCCTACGGCAACTACTTCGGTGGCTGGCGCCAGCGCAACGCGCTCAAGCTGTGGACCGGCTGGCCGACGCTGCCGATGGTCTTCGTGCGCGGCAGCCTGGTCGGCGGCGCGGATGACCTGATCAAGTTGATCGACAGCGGCGAGTTGAAGCAACTCCTCTGAACCGCCATTGGCCGCAGCCGCTGGCGATTCGCACGGCGGGTTCGGCCCTTCATCGCGCGCGCGACGGCACCGCCGGACGACGCGTTGACAATGCGCGCCATGCCGAACCCCCACTTGATGCGCAGACTGGCGGCGGCCCTGGTCCTGGCCGCGGCAGGCGCTGCATTGCCGGCCTGGGCGGCGGGCACCGAACCCATGCCGTGCCGCCTGCGCGGCGTCGAGCATGAAGCCTTGTGCGGCAGCGTGCAGCGACCGCTGGACGCGGCGCGCCCGCAAGGCACGCAGATCAATGTTCACTACGCCGTGCTGCCAGCGCTGGCACGCAACAAGCGGCCCGACCCGGTGTTCTTCTTTGCCGGCGGGCCGGGGCAGAGCGCGATCGAGATCGCGCCGCAGGTGGCCGCAATGCTGGCGCGCTTTGCCAACCGCCGCGACATCGTGCTGATCGACCAGCGCGGTACCGGCCGCAGCGCGCCGCTGCTGTGCGATGAAGAAGATCCCGCCCTGCCGCTGGCCGAGCGCCTGGCCACCGAGCGCCAGCAGGCCAGGCTGTTGCAGTGCCTGGCCCGCTTGAAAGCGCTGTCCTACGGCGACCTGCGCTTTTACACCACGCCGCTGGCGATGCAGGATGCCGAGGCCGTGCGCGTTGCGCTCGGCGCCGAGCGCATCAACCTCATCGGCGGCTCGTATGGCACGCGCGCCGTGCTCGACTACCAGCGCCAGTTTCCCGCGCGTGTGCGGCGCGCGGTGATCGACGGCGTGGCGCCGCCCGACATGGTGCTGCCGGCCTCGTTCTCGACCGACAACCAGGCCGCGCTCGACGCGCTGTTCGCAGCCTGCGAGGCCGATGCTGCCTGCACTGTGCGCGAGCCGAAATTGCGCCAGCGCTGGCGCGCGCTGCTGGCGTCGCTGCCGCGCGCGGTCGAGTTGCGCCACCCGCTGACCGACCGCAGCGAGCGCCTGACGCTGACGCGCGACATGCTGCTGGGCATGGTGCGCGGGCCGCTGTATGTGCCGGCCTTCGCCGCGGCGCTGCCGGCCGCCATCCGCCTGGCCGCGGGCGGGCGCTTCGACGCCTTGGCCGGCCTGGCGCAAACGCTCGGTGGCCGGCGTGGCATGCAGATCGCTGCCGGCATGCATTTCTCGGTGGTCTGCGCCGAGGATTTTCCACGTCTGGCGCTGGCCACCGACTCACCCGGCGCCGACTTCGGTGACGGTTTTGCGGCGCTGTACCGCGGGGTCTGCGCGGCCTGGCCGCGCGGCGAGCTGCCCGCGGCCTTCTACACCCTACCGCCCGCGCCTGCGGCGACGCTGGTGTTGTCGGGAGGCATCGACCCGGTCACGCCGACGCGGCATGGCGCGCGCGTGACCCAGGCCCTGGGGGCCAAGGCGCGCCATGTGGTGGTGCCCAACGCCGGCCACGGCGTGATGGCCATCGGCTGCATGCGCGATGTGCTGTTCCGCTTTGTCGATGCGGCCAGCGACGACGAGGCCTTGAAGGTCGACGCGGCTTGCGTCACCGGCATCCCGCGCCCACCGATGTTCGCCTTGCCCACAGGCGCGCCATGATCGAAGTGCAGCAACTGGCCAAGCGCTTCACCCAGGGCCGCGGCAAAAAGGCACGCACGGTGCAGGCTGTCGATGGCGTGACTTTCACGGCGACCGACGGCCGCATCACCGGCCTGCTCGGTCCGAACGGCGCCGGCAAGACCACCACACTGCGCATGGTGGCTGCGCTGCTGGCGCCTGACGCGGGGCAGATCCGCGTCGATGGCATCGATGTGCTGCACCAGCCGCAGGCCGCGCTGGCGCGCATGGGCGTGCTCAGCGACGCGCGCGGCTTGTACCCGCGGCTGACGGCGCGCGAGAACATCGTCTACTACGGCCGCCTGCATGGCATGAGCGAGCAGGCCGCGTCGCAGCGCGCCGACGCACTGGCACATGTGCTCGACATGACGCCGCTGCTGGCGCGCCGCACCGAAGGCTTCAGCCAGGGCGAGCGCATGAAAACGGCGCTGGCGCGGGCGCTGGTGCACAACCCGCCCAACATCATCCTGGACGAGCCGACCAATGGCCTGGATGTGCTGGCCACGCGGGCCTTGCGCGACGCGCTGCGCCGGCTGCGCGACATCGAGGGCAAGTGCATCGTCTTCTCGACCCACATCATGCAAGAGGTCGAGCGGCTG
>JANOKY010000080.1:0-4767 GCA_031419635.1 Burkholderiales bacterium
ACGGTGGCGCGGCCGAACTGCGCGACCATCGCGTGCAGCTCCTGCACGCCTTTTTCGTTGGCGGCAATTTGTGCGCGCAGGTCGGCGATGGTCTGGTCGGGGTTGCGGGCCGGGTAGCGTCCGCTCGTGAGTTGTGCGCGCAAGTCGGGTTCGCGCATCGCGCCATCGCGTACCAGCAGGAAGTTGTCGAACAACACGCCTTCTTCGTCGATGGTTTTCGAGAACGGCGGCATCGAGCCTGGCGTGCTGCCGCCGATGTCGGCGTGGTGGCCGCGGGAGGCGACGTAGAAGCTCGGTGACGCGCGGCCTCCTCCCCGGCCCTCCCCCAGCGGGGGAGGGGGCACTCCCACCCCCCCCCTTTGGGGGCGCGCCGGGGTGGGGGCCGGGATGTCGAGATAGACCGGCGTGACCACCGTCACATCCGGCAAATGCGTCCCCCCGTGGTACGGGTCATTGAGCAAATACACATCGCCCTCGCGCATCGCCGGGTTGCGCTCGATCACGGTCTTGATCGACTCGCTCATCGAGCCCAGGTGCACCGGCATGTGCGGCGCGTTGGCGATCAGGTTGCCGTCGGCGTCGAACAGCGCGCAAGAGAAATCCAGCCGCTCCTTGATGTTGACCGAGTAGGCGGTGTTCTGCAGCCGCAGGCCCATCTGCTCGGCAATGTTCATGAACAGGTTGTTGAAGACCTCGAGCATCACCGGGTCGGCGTCGGTGCCGATGGCGTGCTGGTTGGCGCGGGGCTGTACGCGGGCGAGCTCGATCGGGCCGGCCTGCATCAGTCGCGCCTGCCAGCCGGGTTCGATGACCGTGGTGGCGTTCTTTTCGGCGACGATTGCCGGGCCGTCGATGGTGGCACCGGCGCTCAGCGATTCGCGCACGTACAGGCCGGCATCGAGCCATCGCTCGCTGTGCATGCGCACCGTGGCGTCGGGCTCGGGCGTGTAGGGCGCGGGCTCGCTGCCGGTCGCGGCCACGCCGAAGCGCTCGCCGACGCCGACGGCCTCGACAGACACCGCTTCGATGACCAGGCCGCGGTCGGGCATCAGGAAGGCGAAGCGCTGGCGGTAGCCGGCCTCGAAGGCGTCGCGAATCGCGGCGATGTCGCCTAGCGGCAGCACCAGCGCCGTGTCGGTTCCGCCGTAGCGCAAATGCACGTTGCGGTGCAGCTCGATGGCTGCTGCGGCGACGCCCTGGCTCGCCACCTCGCTGCGCGCGGCGTCGCCCAATTGCGCCAGGAGTGCCAGTGCGGCCGCCAGGCCGGCGGCGTCAAGCGGCACTTCGAGCGAGGCCTCGCGCATCGCGATCTGATCCGCCAGGCCCATGCCGTAGGCCGACAGCACCCCTGCCAGCGGGTGCACGAAGATGCGCGACATGCCCAGCGCGTCGGCCACGCCGCAGGCATGCTGGCCGCCGGCGCCGCCGAAGCATTGCAGGGTGTACAGGGTCACGTTGTAGCCGCGCGCGACCGAGATGCGCTTGATCGCGTTGGCCATGTTGTGCACCGCGATCTGCAGGAAACCCTCCGCCAGCGACTCGGCCGTGGTGTCGCGACCAGTGGCTTCGCGAACGCGCTCGGCGAGCTGCTCGAACTGTTGCACGACGACATAGCGGTCGAGCGCCTCGTCGCCCTTCGGCCCGAAGACCCTGGGGAAGTACGCCGGCTGGAGCTTGCCCAGCAGCACGTTGGCGTCGGTGGTGGCCAGCGGCCCGCCGCGGCGATAACTCGCCGGGCCGGGGTTGGCGCCCGCGCTCTCGGGGCCGACGCGCAGCCGCGCGCCGTCGAACTGCAGCAGCGAGCCGCCGCCGGCAGCCACGGTGTGGATGCTCATCATCGGTGCGCGCATGCGCACGCCCGCCACCTGCGTCTCGAAGGCGCGCTCGAACTCGCCGGCGTAATGCGACACGTCGGTGGAGGTGCCGCCCATGTCGAAGCCGATGACCTTGTGATGACCGCCGGCCACGGCGGTGCGCACCATGCCGACGATGCCGCCGGCCGGGCCCGACAGGATCGCGTCCTTGCCCTGGAAGTGGTGCGCTTCGGTGAGGCCACCGCTGCTCTGCATGAAGAACAGGCGCACGCCGGGCATCTGCGCAGCAACCTGGTCGACATAGCGGCGCAGGATCGGGCTGAGGTAGGCATCGACGACGGTGGTGTCGCCGCGCGCCACCAGCTTCATCAGCGGGCTGACTTCGTGCGATGCGCTGACCTGCGTGAACCCGATCGCGCGCGCCAGCTTCGCGGCCGCGGCTTCGTGGTCGGTGTAGCGGTAGCCGTGCATGAAGACGATGGCACACGCGCGGATGCCGGCGTCGAACGCAGCCTGCAGTTCGCGCTTCAGAGTCAGCTCATCCAGCGGCAGCAGCACTTCACCGTGCGCGCCGACGCGCTCCTGGGCCTCGACCACACGCTCGTACAGCAACTCGGGCAAGACGATGTGGCGCTCGAAAAGTTTCGGCCGCGCCTGGTAGGCGATGCGCAGCGCATCGCGAAAGCCCCGGGTGGTCACCAACAGGGTGCGGTCGCCCTTGCGTTCGAGCAGCGCGTTGGTGGCCACCGTGGTGCCCATCTTCACGCACTCGACTTGCGCGGGCGTGATCGGCGCGCCGGGGGCCAGGCCGAGCAGGCGGCGGATGCCTTCGACCGCCGCATCGCGGTACTGCTCGGGGTTCTCGCTCAGCAGCTTCAAGGTGTGCAGCGACGCATCCGGCGCACGGCCGACGATGTCGGTGAAGGTGCCGCCGCGGTCGATCCAGAACTGCCAGCGCAAAGATTCGGTCATCGGGATCCCCAGTCAAAAATCAGAGCGAGCTGGCGGCGCGCGCGGCCTGGTCGTACATGCCGCTCATGGTGCGTAGCAGGCGGGCCAGCTCGCCGATCGGGGCGTTGAGCTCGGTGTCCAGGCTCGCCACCAGGCACTGCTCGCGCACCGTGCGGTAGGCCATCACGGCGGCCTCGCCGGCCGCGGTGGGGCTGTAGATGACTTCCTTGCCGACCTTCTCGGTGGCGACCAAGCCGGCCGCCACCAGCTTCTTCAGCGAGTAGGCGACCACATGGGTGTCCTCGTAGTTCAGGACGAAGCAGATGTCGGCCAGCTTCTTGTTGCGCGCACGGTGGTTCACATGGTGCAGCAGCAGCACGTCGGTGATCGTCAGCTCACCCACGCCAGCCGCGGCCATGCAGCGCACGGCCCAGCGCGAGAAGGCGTTCCAGGCCACGATCAGGCCGAACTCGAACTCGCTCAGTTCGGCGCTGCGTGGCGACACCAGGTGCGACGAGGAAACGATGCCGCTGCGGGCGCGAGCGCGTTTTGCCGGGAGGGCCTTGCGGGGCATGGGAATTACCCTTAAACGTCAACAAGACGTTGCAAAAACATTGACGTTTTATCTGAATACTTCCTAGACTGCAAGCCGCCAAGACCCTTCAGTACCCTTACGGCTTTCAAGTCAGGAGTGCTTGCCATGACGCTGCTTCGATCCTTTGCCTTCACCGCGCTTGCCACCCTCGCTCTCGGCGCCGCCGCGCAAACCAAGTGGGACCTGGCGGCGGCCTACCCAGCCACCAATTTCCACAGCGAAAACCTGGCCGCCTTTGCCGCCGATGTCGACAAGGCCAGCGCCGGCAAGTTGAAGATCACCGTCCACGCCAACGCCTCGCTGTTCAAGGCGCCGGAAATCAAACGCGCGGTGCAGGGTGGCCAGGCCCAGGCCGGCGAGATCCTGCTGGTGAATTACCAGAACGAATGGCAACTTTTCGGCGCCGATGGCCTGCCCTTCCTGGCCGACAGCTACGACGAGGCGATGAAGCTTTACAAGGCGCAGCGGCCGCTGCTGGAGAAGAAATTCGGTGAGCAGGGGATGATCTTGCTGTACGCGGTGGCCTGGCCACCGCAGGGCATCTACTCGAAGAAGCCGCTGGCCTCGGCGGCCGACCTGAAGGGCTCGAAGTGGCGCGCCTACAGCCCCGCCACCGCGCGCATTGCCGAGCTGGTGGGGGCGCAACCGGTCACGGTCCAGGCGGCGGAGTTGTCGCAGGCGATGGCCACCGGCGTCGTCGAGAGCTACATGATCAGCGGATCGACCGGCGTTGACAGCAAGACCTACGAGAGCCTGAAATACTGGTACGACACCCAGGCTTGGTTGCCGAAGAACGCGGTCATCGTCAACAAGGCGGCCTATGACGCCCTGGACGCGCCGACCAAGGCCGCCGTGCAGAAGGCCGCCGCCGATGCCGAAGTGCGCGGCTGGGCGGCAAGCAAAAGAGTCAACACCGAGTCGATCGACAAGCTCAAAGCCAACGGCATGAACATCGTCGCGCCGCCGCCGCAGTTGAAGGCCGACATGAAGAAGGTCGGCGACACGATGTTGACGGAATGGCTCGACAAGGCCGGTCCCGACGGCAAGGCTCTGGTCGACGCCTTCCGCAAGTAATTCGGCGCCCACCATGCGCCGCGCCCTCGATGCCTTGTACGACGGCGCGGCGGCATTGGCGGCGCTGTTCATGGTGCTGCTGCTGCTGGCGGTGCTGGCCTCGGTGCTCGGCCGCCAGTTCGGGTTTCACATCCGCGGCACCGACGCCTACGCCGGCTACATGATGGCCGGAGCGGGCTTCCTGGCGCTGGCGCACACGCTCAAACGCGGCGAGCACATCCGCGTCACGCTGCTGCTGCAATCGCTCTCGCCGCGGGCGCGGCACGGGCTCGAAATCTGGGCCCTGTTCGCGGCATCGGTGCTGGCGGCGCTGGTGGCTTACTACAGCGTGCG
>JANOKY010000081.1:0-3198 GCA_031419635.1 Burkholderiales bacterium
GGGCGGCAGCATGACCCTGGCCGACCTGGCGAACTACCAGGCCATCGTCCGTGCGCCGATCGAAGGCACGTACCGCGGGTACCAGATCAAGGCCATGTCGCCGCCCTCGTCGGGCGGCCTGACGCTGATCCAGATGCTGAAGATGCTCGAGCGCTTTCCGCTCGGCGACGCCAGCCAGGGCTTTGGCTTCGGCAGCGCCAAGACCATCAACGTGATGGCCGATGCGATGCGCCTGGCCTTTGCCGACCGCTCGATCTGGATGGGTGACATCGACTTCGTCACGGTGCCGATGAAGGGCCTGCTCAACGCGACCTATGTCGGCCTGCGCGGCGCCGCGATCGTGCCGGGCGCGCGCATCAACCCCAACCCGACGCCGGGCGACCCGCGGCCGTATGAAGTCGCTGGCCTGAAGAGCGGCACGCGCCTGGCCGTGGCCGAACCGGTAACCGGCCCGGGCGAGACGACGACGCACTTCGTGGCGGTGGACAAGTGGGGCACCATGGTCTCGTACACCAACACCATCGAGTCATCGCATTGCATCGGGGTATTCGCCGGCTACAAGAACGCCGACGGTTCGTTCAAGAGCCACGGCTTCCTGCTCAATAACGAGCTGACCGACTTCAACACCACGCCGAGCACCAACCCCTTAACCGGCAGCGCCGGCTACAACGACGTGCAGCCGAACAAGCGCCCGCGCAGCAGCATGACGCCGGCAATGATCTTCAGCCCCGACGGCACGCCGCTGATCGCCTACGGCTCGCCCGGCGGCGCCACGATCATCAACTCGGTGCTCAACGTGACGCTGAACCTGATCGACCACAAGATGACGCTGCAGGATGCGATCAACGCGCCGCGGGTGTCGATCACCAGCACGGCTTCCACGATCTCGCGCGACAACGGCGTCGCCCCCGCAACCGGCATCGCGCCGGCGACCGTCACGGCCTTGACCGCGCTCGGCTACACCGTCGCCGCGCCGGCCGACATCGGCTCGGTGCAGGCGGTGCTGGTCGACCAGAAGACCGGCAAGCAGTACGGCGCCGCGGACGGGCGGCGCGAGGGCACGGTGATCGGCTTGCCGCGGTAGCCGGCTTCGTGCCTGCCGCGCGCCGCTGCATCAGCTCGCGGCGGCGCGCCGGTCCATACGCTCGGGCAGGCGCCGGTGCTTGAACAGCTCGACCACCTCGCGCAGGCTCAGGTAGCGGCTGGCCAGGCCCTCCTTGCCCATCACCTTCAGCAGCACCGGCCACTCGCCAATCATCAGCGCGCGGTCGATCCGGCGCCGGCGTCCGGCGGCGCGTTCGAAGTTGGCGTCCATGTAGGAGCGCAACTCCGCCAGGCCCAGACCCAGTTCGGTCGACCCGTCGGCACTGGTCATGGTCTTGGCGAAGGTCTTGAGTCGGGCCACCTCCTTGGCGTCGACGGCGCCTTGCGCGTCCAGCAGGCCCGAGCCGACGCCTTTCTTGTCGAGCGGTCCGCCGCGCAGTGCATTCAACTTCATGCCGTGCAGCTTGGTGTCGATCAAGGCCACAGGACTCAAGCCGTTCGCCACCAGGCCGATGCCGAAGATCGCGCTGGCGGGCAACTCCGGCTGGCCATCGCCCGCGCGGGCCGTCGTCGCGATGACGGCGGCCACCTTCTCGAGCGGTTCCCTGCCGTCGGCCAGTTCGCCCGAGGCCACGAGGGCGCGCAGGAACGGGCAGGGGTTGTTGGCGGAGACCGGCAGCGATTTGTCGCGTTTCGTGGCCATGGTGTCGCCTCGCAGCGTGGTTGCGTCAGGCGGCGAGTCTCGCACCAAGCGCTCGGAGCGCTACTTGTAGAGCCACTGCACCAGCCCGAGGCTCAGCGACGGGAACAGCAGCAGCAACACCATGCGCACGAGATCCCAGGCCAGGAAGGGCATCACGCCCTTGTAGGTCTCGTTCATCGGCACGTCTTTGGCGATGCCGTTGACGACGTACACGTTCAGGCCCACCGGCGGCGCGATCAGGCCGAAGCTCACCGTCATCAGCACCAGGATGCCGAACCAGATCGCCTTGGGCTCCGGCGCCAGGCCCATCAGGGGCAGTTGCATGATCGCCGGGAAGATCACGGGGATCGTCAGCAGCATCATCGACAGCTCGTCCATCACGCCGCCCAGGATGATGTACAGCACCAGCACCGCGCCGACGATCGCCAGCGGCGCCACCGGCAGGTGGCCGACCCAGTTGGCCACCGCGGCGGGCATCGCGGTCAGCGCCAATGAGGCGTTGATCATGTCGGCGCCGAGGAAGATCATGAACACCATCGCACTCGTTTCGGCCGTGCCGATGAAGCTGCGGCGGATGCCGGCCCAACTGAGTTCACGCTGGCCGAACGCGGCGACGAAGGTGCCCACCGCGCCCACCGCCGCGCCTTCGGTGGGCGAGAACAGGCCCGTGTAGATGCCGCCGAAGACGAGCAGAAAGATGAGCACGATCGGCCAGATCGCCAGCAGCGCGCGCCAACGCTCAGGCCACGGCAGCGCGTCCGACGGCGGCGCCTGCTCGGGGTGGCGGCGGGCGATCAGGCCGACCACGCCCAGGTAGCCGAACATCGCGATCAGCCCCGGCACCATCGCCGCGGCAAACAGCTTGGCGATGTTCTGCTCGGTCAGGATGCCGTACACCACCAGCGGCACCGACGGCGGGATCAGGATGCCCAGCGTGCCGCTGGCTGCCAGCGTGGCGGTGGAAAAGCGCCCGTGGTAGCCGTGGCGCTTCATCTGCGGGTAGGCCACCTGCGTGATCGTGGCCGAGGTCGCCACCGACGAGCCGCAGACCGCGCCGAAGGCCCCGGCCGCCAGCACCGAGGCCATCGCCAGGCCGCCGCGGATGTGGCCGACGAAGGCCGCGGCGGCCTGGAACAGTGCGCGCGACAGGCCGCCCTGGGTGGCGAACTGGCCCATCAGCAGGAACAGCGGAATCACCGACAAGTCGTAGACCGTCATCCGGGCCACCGACGAGCCCTTCAACTGGTTCAGCAGCGCCGAGTCGTTGGTCAAAGCCCAGTAGCCCAGCGCGCCGGGCGCGAACATGGCGGCGGCGATGGGCACGCGCACCGCCATCAGCAGCAGCATGCCGGCGAACATCACCAGGCCGATCATCAACGGCGTCATGTCTGAGGCTCGGTCCGGTCGTGGCTGATCAAGCGCCCTTGAAGATGCAGGCCGACCTGCACCAG
>JANOKY010000082.1:0-7404 GCA_031419635.1 Burkholderiales bacterium
CATTGGCTGCGCACAGACGACGGTGGGAAGAGAATGGTCGATGCAGCACCAGCGGCCAAAAAGCGCTCTGCAAAGAAGAGTGTGCCCCGAAGCAGTCGTCGCAAACGTAGCATCCCGCCGCAATGAACACCCCCTACGAATGGCAGATCGGCTGGCGCTACACGCGGGCTGGCCGTACGGGCCGGCGCAACGGTTTTATCTCCTTCATCTCGGGCGTGTCGATGCTCGGCATTGCGCTGGGCGTGGCGGCGCTGATCATCGTGCTGTCGGTGATGAACGGCTTCCAGAAAGAGGTGCGCGACCGCATGCTCAGTGTGATCGCGCATGTCGAGTTGTTCGATGCGCAAGGTGCGGCGCTGGCCGACTGGCGCGCCACCGCCGAGCAGGCGCGCGCTGCGGCACCGGGCATGGTGCTCGGCGCGGCGCCGTTCGTCTCGTCCCAGGTTCTCGTGGCCCGCGGCGAAGACATGCGCGGTGCGCTGCTGCGCGGCATTTCGCCGGCTGAAGAAGCCAGCGTCACGCCGCTGGCGGCGCAATTGCAGGGCACCACGTTTGCCAAGTTGAAGCCGGGTGAGTGGAACATCGTGCTCGGGATTGAGCTGGCGCGCTCGCTCGGCGTGCGCGAGGGCGACAAGATCACGGTCGTCACCCCCGGTGGCCAGGTCACGCCGGCCGGCATCGTGCCGCGCCTGAAGCAGTTCACGCTGGCCGGCACCTTCGAGGCCGGGCACTACGAGTACGACAGTGCGCTGGCGCTGATCCACCTCGACGATGCGGCGCGGCTGCTGCGCGTCGAAGGCGCCACGGGAGTGCAGTTGAAGTTGACCGATGCGCAGGCCGCGCGTTCAGTTGCTGCGCAGCTCGCGCGCGCGCTGCCGGCCAACATCAGCGTGCGCGACTGGACGCGCACCAACCGCAACTGGTTCGACGCGGTGCAGCTCGAGAAGCGGCTGATGTTCATCATCCTGACCCTGATCGTCGCAGTGGCGGCGTTCAACCTGGTCTCGACCTTGGTGATGACGGTCACCGACAAACGCGCCGACATCGCCATCCTGCGCACCCTGGGTGCCAGCCCGCGTTCGATCATGGGCATCTTCATGATCCAGGGCGCCACGTCGGGCATTGCCGGCACGGCGGCCGGCGTGGCGCTCGGCCTGTTGGTGGCGTTCAACATCGGCACCCTGGTGCCGGCGCTGGAGCGGTTGCTGTCGACCAGCTTCCTGCCGGCCAGCATCTACGTCATCAGCCACATGCCGAGCGATCCTCAGTGGGCCGACATCGTGCCGATCGTCGCCATCTCGCTGCTGCTGGCCTTCGTGGCCACGATCTACCCGAGCTGGCGCGCCAGCCGCGTCAACCCGGCCGAGGCGTTGCGCTATGAATGAGGCGGTGCTCTCTTGCAGCGGCTTGCGCAAGCGCTTCCACGAAGGCGATCTCGATGTCGAGGTGTTGCGTGGAGTGGACTTTGCCATCGCCCGCGGCGAAACCGTGGCCATCGTCGGCGCCTCGGGTTCGGGCAAGAGCACTCTGCTGCATTTGCTCGGCGGTCTGGACGCACCCAGCGCCGGCAGCGTTCAGCTCGCCGGCCGCGAGATGAGCTCGATGGACGCCGCCGCGCAAGGCCGCTGGCGCAACCAGCACCTCGGGTTCGTCTACCAGTTCCACCACCTGCTGCCTGAGTTCAGCGCCCTGGACAACGTGGCGATGCCGCTGCGCATCCGCCGCGAGAGCCTGGTGCAGGCCCGCGCCAGCGCGGCAGCGGCGCTGGCGCAAGTGGGGCTGGCCGGGCGCGTGCAACACCGGCCGAGCGAACTTTCCGGCGGTGAGCGCCAGCGCGTGGCGATTGCCCGCGCCCTGGTCTCGCAACCGGCCTGCGTGCTGGCCGACGAGCCCACCGGCAACCTCGACCGCGAAACGGCCGATGGCGTGTTCGAAGCCATGCTCGCGCTGGCCCGCGAGCGCGGCACCGCGTTCATCGTCGTCACGCATGACGAGGCGCTGGCGGCGCGCTGCGCGCGGGTGCTGCGATTGCGCCAGGGCGTGCTGGCCTGAGTTGCGACTGCATGCGCAGATGAGTGCGGGCGTGGGTGCGCGTCCTGCCATCGATCAACGGTTTGGCCTACAGGCTTGCGCGCTGCGCGGGCCCACAGTCAGGCATCACTCGCTGACTGGAGGCTCCTATGTTCAGACAAGCATTGCTCGCCGCCACGGTGGTCGCCTCGCTCGGCCTGGTGGCCGCACCCGCGACGGCCGCCCAGGTGGGGGTGTCGATCAACGTCGGCCCGCCAGCGCAGCGTTACGAAGCCGTGCCCGAGGCGCGCCGAGGCTACCAATGGGCGCCGGGCTACTGGAACTGGAACGGCAACCGCCAGCGCCACACCTGGGTTGCCGGCTCGTGGGTGCGCAGCCGCCCGGGCTACTACTACGCGCAGCCGACCTGGGTCCACCGCGGTGGCCGCTGGGAGCAGCGCCGCGGCACCTGGGCCCGTGGTGATCGTGATGGCGACGGCGTGCGCAACGGCATGGACCGCGACCGTGACGGCGACGGTGTGCCGAACAACCGCGACCGGGCGCCCGACAACCCGCGCCGCAACTGACGCAGCTCATCTTGCGGCTGCGCCTGCGCGTGCGCCTGCGCGGGCGCGCCTGACCGCGCACGCAGGCTGAGGCCGATACTGTCGTGCCCTGCGCCGCCGTTCGGCGCGGGGCCCCTTGATTGCCATCGAGCCGCCCGATCTTCCAGTCGCTGACGCATGCATTCAGCGCGTTCCTGCGCCGCCGCCGCGCGCAGGGTTACTTTGGTCGCCACGCGCTCGGCGATTCGCTGTCGCGCCGCGGCCCGGCACCGGCCACCCCCGACGCGCTCGCGCAGGCCCTGCTGCAGGCCGCACGCGACGACCCGGCAGCGGCGATCGCCCGCCTCAAATCGCATGCCGACGGCCTGAGCGCGCGTGAGGCCGCTGCGCGCCTGGCACGACACGGCCCCAACGAAGTCGCGCACGAAAAACCGGTGCCCGCCTGGTTGCACCTGTGGCATTGCTACCGCAACCCGTTCAACCTGCTGCTGACGGCACTGGCCACGCTGTCGTACCTGACCGAGGATGCCAAGGCCACGCTGGTGATCGGCGCGATGGTGCTGCTGAGCACCCTGATCCGCTTCGTCCAGGAGGGCCGCTCGCACCGCGCGGCCGAGGGTTTGAAGGCGCTGGTGGGCAACCGGGCCACGGTGATCCGCCGCGGCGGCAAGCAGGCGAGCGCGGGTGCCAACGCGCCGCAGCGGCGCGAGCTGCCGATCCGCGAGCTGGTGCCGGGCGATCTGGTGGCGCTGTCGGCCGGCGACATGATCCCGGCCGATTGCCGCGTGCTCAGCGCCAACGATCTGTTCGTGGCGCAGGCGGCGTTGACCGGCGAATCGGTGCCGGTGGAAAAGTTCGTCGATCGCGACGGCGCTGCCGAAGGCGATTTGCTGGCCCAGCGCAACCTGCTCTTCATGGGCACCAATGTGGTTTCCGGCGCGGCCACCGCGCTGGTGGTCGCCACCGGTGAAGGCACCAGCTTCGGCGCGCTGGCTGCGCGGGCGACGGCCACCAACCCAGCGCCCAACGCCTTCCAGGCGGGGGTCAACAGCGTCAGTTGGCTGCTGATCCGCTTCGCCCTGGTGATGGTGCCGATCGTGCTGCTGGTGAATGGCTTCACCAAGGGCGATTGGCCCGAAGCCTTCCTGTTCGCGCTGTCGGTGGCGGTGGGCCTGACGCCCGAGATGCTGCCGATGATCGTGACCTCGACGCTGGCCAAGGGCGCGGTGCTGCTGTCGCGCAAGAAGGTCGTGGTCAAGCGCCTGGACGCGATCCAGAACTTCGGCGCGATGGATGTGCTGTGCACCGACAAGACCGGCACGCTGACGCAGGACCGCATCGCCCTGGCGCGGCACATCGATGCCTTCGGCCAGGACTCGGACGAGGTGCTCGACTTCGCCTTCCTCAACAGCCACTACCAGACCGGCCTGAAGAACCTGCTCGACCGCGCCGTGCTCGAGCACGTCGAGCTGCCTGCCGAGCTGAAGCTGGAGCAGGACTACCGCAAGATCGACGAGATCCCGTTCGACTTCGAGCGCCGCCGCATGTCGGTGGTGGTCTCCAAGCGAGACGATCACCACGAGCTGATCTGCAAGGGCGCGCTGGAAGAAATGCTGGCGGTGTGCACGCGTGTGCGCGTGGCCGGCGGCAGCGAGGTGCCGCTCGACGCCGCCACGCTGGCCCGCGTGCAACAGGTGGCGCGCGGCCTCAACGACGAAGGCCTGCGCGTGGTGGCGGTGGCAATGAAGGCGCTGCCGCCGAGCCAGACCCGCTACGCCGTCGCCGACGAGTGCGGGCTGACGCTGGTGGGCTTCATCGCCTTCCTTGATCCGCCGAAGGATTCGGCCGCCCCGGCCCTGCAGGCATTGGCCGCGCATGGCGTCGAGGTCAAGGTGCTGACGGGGGACAACGAGCAGGTGACGGCGCGCGTCTGCGCCCAGGTCGGGCTGGCGGTGGGCACGGTGCTGCTCGGCTCGCAGGTCGAGCAATTGAGTGATGAAGCGCTGGCCGCGGCGGCCGAGCAGCACCGCGTCTTCGCCAAGCTCACGCCGCTGCACAAGGAGCGCATCGTGCGCGCGCTGCGCTCGCGCGGCCATGTGGTCGGCTTCATGGGCGACGGCATCAACGACGCGCCGGCCCTGCGCGCGGCCGATATCGGCATCTCGGTCGACTCGGCGGTGGACATCGCCAAGGAGGCCGCCGACATCATCCTGCTCGAGAAGAGCCTGATGGTGCTGGACGAAGGCGTGATCGAAGGCCGCACGACTTTCTGTAACCTGCTGAAGTACATCCGCATGACGGCCAGCTCCAACTTCGGCAATGTGCTGTCGGTGCTGGTGGCCAGCGCGCTGCTGCCCTTCCTGCCGATGCTGCCGCTGCAACTGCTGGTGCAGAACCTGCTCTACGACATCTCGCAGGTCGGTATCCCGTTCGACAGTGTCGACGCCGAGCTGGTGGGCCGGCCGCTGAAGTGGAACCCGGCCGACATCGGCCGCTTCATGGTCTTCTTCGGGCCGATCAGCTCGCTGTTCGACCTCAGCACCTTCGCCGTGCTGTGGTGGGTGTTCGGCGCCAACAGCGTGGCCACGCAGAGCCTGTTCCAGTCGGGCTGGTTCGTCGTCGGGCTGCTGACGCAGACACTGATCGTGCACATGATCCGCACGCCCAAGCTGCCCTTCGTCGAAAGCCGCGCGGCGCTGCCGCTGCTGCTGACCTCGCTGGCGATCATGGCCGTGGGCCTGTGGCTGCCGCAGGGGCCGCTGGCCGCGTACTTCAAGCTGCAGGCTTTGCCGCTGGCGTACTTCCCCTGGCTGCTGGGCATCCTGCTCGGCTACGGCCTGCTGACCAGCGTGGTGAAGCGCTACTACATCCGCCGCTACGGCTGGCAATGAACGCCGGCATCACGGTTGCCGCGTCAGCGTCTTGAAATCGCGGGCCAACGGCGTAGCATCCTGCGCCTCACCTCGACCGGCGCTATCGGGCCACACCGCGTCGCGGTTCTCGGCAGTCAACACCTGGCCCCCGATCCGCAACCAACGGAGGTTGACGATGGTCACCTACATCAGTTTGCTGAGTTTCACCGACAAGGGCATCCAGGGCGTCAAGGACAGCACCAAGCGTGCGGCGGCGGCCAAGGAGGCTGGCAAGAAGTTGGGCGTCAACATGCGCGAGACGTTCTGGACCCTGGGCAAGTACGACCTGGTTTGCGTGCTCGAGGCCGACGACGAGCAGTCCTTGACGGCCTTCAATCTGGCGATCGCGGCGCAGGGCAATGTGCGCTCGCAAACGCTGCGCGCCTACAACGCCAGCGAGATGGACAAGGTGCTGGCAAAGCTACCGTAGTCCGAGCCACGAACAGGCCGGTCCGGCCCGCAGGAGCACCGCATGACGCTCACCCCTTTGCCGCAATTGGCCGGCGGCCTGTTCCTCAGCGACGGCGGCCTGGAAACCTCGCTGATCTACCTCGACGGCACCGATCTGCCGCAGTTCGCGGCCTTCGTGCTGTTGCAGGGCGCGGCCGGGCGCGAGCAGTTGCGCCGCTACTACCGGCCCTACCTCGAGCTGGCTGCGGCCACCCCCGCGGCCGGTTTCGTGTTGGAGTCACCCACCTGGCGCGCGAGTGCCGACTGGGGCCGCCTGCTCGGCATCGACGACGCTGCGCTGCGGCGCGCCAACCTCGACGCGGTGCAATTGGTGCGCGAACTGCGCGACGAATGGCAGCCGCGCCTGAGCGGCCCGCTGGTGCTGGCCGGCATCATCGGCCCGCGCGGTGACGGCTACATCGCCGCCGCACCGGCCAGCGCCGACGCCGCCGCGGCCTACCACCAGCCGCAGGCCCAAGCGCTGCGCGATGGCGGCGTCGACCTGCTGGTTGCGGTGACGATGACCACCAGCGCCGAAGCCCTGGGCGTGGCCCGCGCCGCGGCAGCGGTGGGGCTGCCGGTGGCGGTGTCGTTCACGGTCGAAACCGATGGCCGGCTGCCCAGCGGCGAAGGCCTGCGCGAAGCGATCGAGCACGTCGATGCCCAAGCGCCTGTGGCGCCGGCCTACTTCGCCGTCAACTGCGCCCACCCCAGCCACTTCGCCGCCTGCTTCGATGAAGGCGGCGCCTGGACGCATCGCATCCGCGCCGTGCGCGCCAACGCCTCCGCGCGCAGCCACGCCGAGCTCGACGCGGCCACCGAACTCGACATCGGCGACCCGCCCGACCTGGCCAACCGCTACCGCCGTTTGCGCTCGGCGCTGCCGCAGCTCAACGTGCTCGGCGGTTGCTGCGGCACCGACGCCCGCCACCTGCGCGCGATCCGCGATGCGTGGTTGCAGTGAGCCGGCCCGCGCGGGGTAACCTCGCGCGATGAACCCAGGCTCCGCACCGCGCAGCATTCTGGTCACCGGCGGCAGCAGCGGCATCGGCGCGGCCGTCGCGCAGGCTTTCGCCGCCGAAGGCTGCCGCGTCGTCGCCACCGGTTTGGATGCTGCCGAGCTGGCCGCGGCAACGCAGCCAGCGGGTGGGGCCGCCATCGACCTGCGCCTGCTCGACGTGCGCGACGCCGCGGCCGTCAACGCATTGCTGGCCTCGCTCGACACGCTCGACGTGCTGGTCAACTGCGCCGGCACCATCCGCCGCGGCGGCGCCGAGCATGACCCCGAGGTCTTTGCCGAAGTGCTCGATATCAACCTCACCGGCACGATGCGCGTCTGCGCCGCGGCGCGCAGCAAGCTCGCGGCGCGGCGCGGCTGCATCGTCAACACCGCGTCGATGCTGAGCTACTTCGGCGGCGGCCTGGTGCCCGGCTACAGCGCCAGCAAAGGGGGTGTGGCGCAGCTC
>JANOKY010000083.1:0-2492 GCA_031419635.1 Burkholderiales bacterium
GGCCCTGCTCGAGATCGTTCAACACCTCGTCCAGCCGCTTCAAGGCCCGCGCCGCGCGCGTGCCCGGCAGGCGCCGCTGCCGCCCGAGCAGGTGACGCGTGGCATCGTCGAGCACGGCGGCATCGATCGTCACGCCATGCCGCGCCAACTGCGCGCCCAGCGACGAGCGCCGCGAGCGCAGCAACTCGCGCGTGCGTTGGTAGGCATGCTCGGCCAGCAGGCGCCGCTGCGAGACGCTGAAGGTGTTGGCCAGGAACATCTCCGGGTCGCGGTGGTCGGGCTCGAAGAGCACGATGTCGGTGGCCGGGTAGGCATCGACGTAGCCCTTCAGGCCGAGTTCGAGCCGCGAATGGATCAGCGAGCGGAAGGTCTGCGACAGCACCACCGGCAGGCCGCCGTCGACCAGCCGCGGGATCCGAGGCTCGCCGCTGCCCAGCACCTTGTGGCGCTTGGCGTGGGTGGCGTCGAAGGGCACCAGCGGGTTCAGGCAGATCAGCAGATCCAGGCCGGCGTCGAGCAGGACGGTGGCATGCAGGGTTTTCTTCAACGCACCGTCGACACAGGTGCGGCCCTTCACCTCCACCGGCGCGTACAGCCCCGGCAGCGCGGCGCTGGCTTGCACCGCCAGCGAGATCGGCACATCGTCCAGCCCGGGTTGGCCGAACGGCACGGCCTGGCCGCTGTCGAGGTCGGTGGCCACCAGCACCAGTTGGCGCTTCAATTGACGGAAATCATTGGTGCGGCCGGCCGCGCTGAACAGCCGCGCGAGTTGGCGCTCCATCGCCTTGCCGCTGAGCAGGCCGGTGGGCAGGGCGCGGCCCAGGCGCTCGAAGACCTCGAGCAGCGAGCGGCGCTTGAAGGCGTAGTGCAAGGCGGCTTGTGCGGTCAGCCCGGGCAATGACGCCAGCCGGTGCAGGTACTCGCCCCAGGCCGGCCGCATCAGCAGCGAGGGGCGGAACAGATCGCCACCGCCGCTGTCGTCGTTTTCGATGAAGGTCGCGCACAACTCGCGCGGCGTCATGCCGTTGGCCAGTCCGGCAGCGATGAAGCCGCCGGCCGAAACGCCGACATAGCCGCTGAGTTGGGTGAACTCCACGCCGGTCAGGGTTTCATCGAGCGCACACAGGGCGCCGATTTCGTAGATGGCGCCGAGCGGTCCGCCGCCCGCGAGTGCCAGGCCGATGCGCGGTGGCTTTGACCCGGCACGCCGGGTCGGCACGATCAGGCCGCCTTGCGAGCCGCGCGCTTGGCCGGCGCCTTGGCTGCCGGCTTGGCTGCGGCCTTGCGGGCCGGAGCGGTTTTGGCCGGCACCTTGCCGCCGACCTTGGCCGACAACTCGTCGATGCGCTTGATCAGCGCGTCGATGTCCTTGCGCGAAGGCACGCCCATCTTGTTCAGCGCCTTGGCCACGCGCTCTTCGAAGATCGATTCGAGCTTGTCCCATTGCGCGCCGGCCTTGCTGCTCATGCCGTCGGCCATCGCGGTCATCTTGCCGGTGACGGCGCTGATGCGCTCTTCGGCCAGGCCTTGGGTTTTCTTTTGCAGGTTCAGGCCTTCCTTGATCAGCGCTTCGTAGACCTTGCCGCCTTCGGCCTGTGCCTTGCTGAACGCGCCCATGCCGGCCAGCCAGATCTGCTGCGCCGATTCCTTCACCGATCGGGCCAACTGGCTGTCGAGCAAATTGGCGGCCGAGGCGGATTTCTTGTCCGCCATCTTCTGGAGCTTCTTGACCATGGGGTGTGTCCTTTGTCGAGCGGGTTCAGGGTGTGCGCCAAAGACTGCTGCGCAGGGAAGCCCACTATAGGAGCGTGCCGTGGCACTGCGGCGTGCTTTCTCTAGTGAGAGGGCTCTATGCCGCCACGCCCTGCGAGCGCGGCGCGCCTTGGGGTAAGCGCGCAGCGCCGGCTGCATGCTTTAAGGGAAGAATGAATCTTTCGGCGCCCGCCGCCGCGCACCCCATTGAAGGAGCTCAGCATGCAGTACTTCGTCACCGGCGCCACCGGCTTCATCGGCAAGCGCCTGGTCAAGACCCTGCTCGCGCGCAAGGGCGCCGTCGTCTACTTTTTGCTGCGGCCCGAAAGCGAGAACAAGGTCGCTGCCCTGCTCGAGTATTGGGGCGTGGGCAAGGCGCGCGCGGTGCCGGTGTATGGCGACCTGACGAGCAAGAAGCTCGGCGTCGCCGCCGACACGCTCAAGGCGCTCAAGGGCCAGATCAACCACCTGTACCACCTGGCCGCGGTCTACGACCTCACGGCCGACGAAGACAGCCAGGTCCTGGTCAACATCGAAGGCACGCGCAGCGCAGTCGAGTTTGCCAAGGCCATCGACGCCGGGCATTTCCACCATGTGTCGAGCATCGCCGCCGCGGGCCTCTACGAAGGCGTGTTCCGCGAAGACATGTTCGACGAGGCCGAAGGCCTGGACCACCCGTACTTCATGACCAAGCACGAGAGCGAGAAGCTGGTGCGCAAGGAGTGCAAGGTGCCGTGGAC
>JANOKY010000084.1:0-1781 GCA_031419635.1 Burkholderiales bacterium
GCGCCGCTTTCGCCGCACCGGTCAGCACCGTGACCTTCCACGGCTGCGTGTTGACGCCCGAGGGCGCGCGCGACGCGACAGCGAGGATGTCCTCGATCGTCTGCCGCGGCACCGGCGTGGGCAGGAAGGCGCGCACCGAGCGGCGCGACGTGATCGCGGCATCGACCGCGGCGGTGGTGGTTGGCGTGATGGTCATGAGTCCGTCAGTGCAGGTTGGGAATGGGGGTTGCGGTGGGCGTGCCACGACGCACAGGCCTCTTGCAGCGTGCGCAGGTGCACGGCCACGCTGTCGTCGATGGTGCGGCCGTAGCCGCCGGCCATGCTCACGGCCACCGGCACGCCGCGCTCGCGGCAGGCGGCGAAGACGCGGCGGTCGCGCTCGGCCAGGCCGGCGCTGCTGAGCGCCAGGTGGCCCAGGCGATCGCCTTCGTGCGGGTCGGCCCCGGCCAGGTAGAACACCAAGCCCGGCGGCTGGCTGCCATGGTGCTGCCAGAGGGCGGCCAGGGCGCCATCGAGCACGGACAGGTACGGCACCTCGGTGCAGGCGTCGGGCAGTTCGACGTCGAGGTCGCTCGGCTCCTTGCGGAAGGGAAAGTTCTTTGCGCCGTGCAGCGACAGCGTGAACACGCTGGCGTCGTCGCGAAAGATCGCTGCGGTGCCGTTGCCCTGGTGCACGTCGAGGTCGATCACCGCCACCCGCAGCCCGCGGCGATGGGCTCGGTGCCACTCGGCCTGCATCAACCTCGCCGCCACCGCCACATCGTTGAAGACGCAGTAGCCGCTGCCCTTGTCGGCCTGCGCGTGGTGGGTGCCCCCGGCCAGGTTGGCGGCCACGCCCTGGCCGTGGATCAATGCCGAACGCGCCGCTGCGATCGTCGCGCCGACCGAGCGCCGCGCCCGCTCGGCCATCCGCTGTGACCAGGGAAAACCGATTTCGCGTTGCTCGGTGGTGCTCAGGTGCCCCTCGGCGACGGCGCTGATGTAACGCGGGGTGTGCACCAGGGCCAGCTCGCCGTCGCTGGCCGGCAGGGCCTCGGCCAGTACGATGCCCGGGCACTCCGCCGCCACGCGTCGGCGCAGGCGCTCGTACTTGGCCATCGGGAAGCTGTGGCCGGCTGGCAGCGGCAGCACGACGTGGTCGGCGTAATAAGCCTGCATCGGTGGTGGGATTGTGACGGCGCCGAGAAAACGCAGCTTTTTAGGCCAGCATCCCTAGCGATGGTGCGGCGCAGCAAAAAGTTCTTGCAATCGCCGTGGCAGCTCCTACAATTCGCTCATGTTGCATTGCAGCAATTCCTGTAGTCCCACCTTAACTTCCCTTGGAGATTCCCACCATGCTGACCGCTGAACAACTGATGGCCGCCCAAAAAGCCAATGTCGAGACCCTGTTCGGTCTGACCAACAAGGCCTTCGAAGGCGTCGAAAAGCTCGTCGAACTGAACCTGCAAATGGCCAAGACGGCCCTCGGCGAAGCCGGTGACACCGCCCGCGCTGCCCTGTCGGTGAAGGACGCGCAAGAACTCGTGGCCCTACAAGCCAGCCTGCTGCAGCCCACCGCTGAGAAGGCCGCTGCCTACAGCCGCCATGTCTATGACATCGCCGCAGCAACCAATGCCGAAGTCACCAAGGCTGTCGAAGCCCAGCTCGGCGACGCGCAGAAGAAGTTCATGGGCCTGGTTGACAGCGCCTCGAAGAACGCGCCTGCCGGCAGCGAAAACGCCGTGGCGCTGATGCGCTCGGCCGTGGCCGCCGCCAACAACGCTTTCGAGAGCGTGCAAAAG
>JANOKY010000085.1:0-5206 GCA_031419635.1 Burkholderiales bacterium
ATGAGCGCCCAGCACGCAGCACCCGACACATCGCGGGCGCACCTGCTCGCGCAGGCGCAGGCGCCAGCCAGGAACGGCGAGTGGGATCTGGTCGTGATCGGCGGCGGCGCCACCGGCGTCGGCGTGGCGCTCGACGCGGCGGCGCGCGGCTTCTCGGTGGTCCTGCTCGAAGCCGAGGATTTCGCCAAGGGCACCAGTTCGCGTGCAACCAAGCTCGTGCATGGCGGCGTGCGCTACCTGGCCCAGGGCAATATCTCGCTGGTGCGCGAGGCGCTGCACGAGCGCGCCACGCTGCTGGCCAACGCGCCGCACCTGGCGCAGCCGCTGGCCTTCGTGATGCCGAGTTACCGCTGGTGGGAGCGCGAGTTCTACGGCATCGGCTTGAAGATGTACGACGCGCTGGCCGGCTCGCGCGGCCTGGGCGCCACCGAGTTCCTGTCGAGCGCGCAGACGCGCGTGCTGCTGCCGACGGTGCGCACGCGCGGGCTTTCCGGCGGCGTGAAGTATTGGGACGGGCAGTTCGACGATGCACGTCTGGCCGTGACGCTGGCGCGGACTGCGGTGGCGCAAGGCGCGGTGGTGCTCAACCATTGCCCGGTGACGTCGCTGGTTCGCGAAGGCGGCCGGGTCATGGGCGTGGTCGCGCGCGACAGCGAGACCGGCACGCGATTGACGATTCGTGCCAAATGCGTCGTCAATGCCACCGGGGTCTGGGTCGACGACCTGCGCAACATGGACCGCGACAAAGGCGCCGCTGAAAAACCTGGCATCGTCGCGCCCAGCCAGGGCGTGCACCTGGTCGTCGATCGCGCCTTCCTGCCCGGCACGCACGCGCTGCTGGTGCCGAAGACCGAAGACGGCCGCGTGCTGTTCGCGGTGCCGTGGCTGGGCAAGACCATCCTGGGCACGACGGACACGCCGCGCGATGACGTGGTTCGCGAGCCGGCGCCGTTCAAGGAAGAGGTCGAGTTCATCCTGCGCGAATCGGGCCGCTACCTCGAGAAAGCGCCGACGCGCGCCGATGTCAGGTCGGTCTGGGTCGGCCTGCGCCCTCTCGTCAAGCCCGGCGGCGCGGACAGTGATGGGGGTGACAACACCAAGCAGCTCTCACGCGAGCACACCGTGCTGGTCGGCCGCTCAGGTCTCGTCACCGTCACCGGCGGCAAGTGGACCACCTACCGGGCGATGGCCGAAGACGTGCTCGAGCGCTGCTTCGAGCGCAAGCTGTTGCCACGCAAAGCCAAGGGCGTGACGGCCAAGTTGCCGCTGCTCGGCGCCTCAAAACAAAAGGGCGTGTCGATGACCCAGGCGCCCGGCGAGCATCTCTACGGCAGTGAGGCCGCGCTGCTGCACAAGCTGCCTGGGGCAGAACATTGGCTGTGGCGCGACGCCGAATCGGGCCAGGGCGCGCTGAGCGAAGCGATGGTGCGGTTTGCGGTGCGCCATGAGATGGCGCGCACGGTCGAAGACGTGCTGGCTCGGCGCTCACGGCTGTTGTTCCTCGACGCCGCCGAAGCGGCGCGGCAGGCGGGTGCGGTGGCAAAGATATTGGCCGATGAACTCGGTGCGGGTTTCGACGCTGCGGCATCACAGCGCAGTTTCGAGGCGCTGGCCAAGCAGTACCAGCGCTTGCCGTGATTACGCGTCGGCGTATTTCACCGAGCAGCCGTAGGCACGGGTCACCGGTTGCGCAACGGCCTTGCCGCCCAGCACATCGCCCAGCGCAGCATTGACCAGGTTCTTCGCGCTCTTCACATCGGCCGGGTTGGCACTGGCCTTGTCGTCGATGCCGCCGGCATAGACCAAGGTTCCTTTCGCGTCCACGATGTACATGTGCGGCGTGGTGCGCGCACCGTAGGCGCGGCCGATCTTGCCGTCGCCGTCCATCAGCGTCGATGTCGGCGCGGCAGCTTGGCTCTTCGTCCACGCCGCCATCTCGGCCGGCTGCTTGAAGTCGACATGGCCGGGGTGGGTGGAGTTCACCGAAAGCCAGACCACGCCCGTGGCCGTCGCTGCTTTTTGCGTGGCCTGCATGTTGGCGCTGTCGTAATGCTTGCGCACATACGGGCACTCGGGGTTGACCCATTCGAGCACGACGGTACGGCCCTTGAAGTCGGCCAGCGATACCGCCTTGCCGCTGCTGTCGGTGGCGCTGAAGGACGGTGCGGCCTGGCCGACGCTGGCGGCGAATGCGCTGCCGCTGGCCAGCGCCAGGCCGAGCAGCATCGCCTCGAGGAGCGCCTTCATGGTCACGACTCCTATGGTGAAGCAAGCGCATCGCGCAGCAATTGCGGGCTGAGCAGTTCGGGCAACAGGGTCGGCAATGCCTGCCCGGGTTTGTAGATCGCATACACCGGCACGCCGTTGCGGCCCAGGCGGGTCAGCTCGGCGCTGATGGCGGCGTCGCGGCGCGTCCAGTCCGCCCGCAACAACACCACGCGTTTGGTGTCGAGGTCGGCCAGCACGTCGGCGTTGCCCAGCGTGGTGCGCTTGTTGACCTGGCAGGTCACGCACCAGGCGGCGGTGAAGTCGACGAACACCGCGCGGCCCTCGGCATTGAGCGCGGCCACACGCTCGGCGCTCCAAGGCTGCCAGCGTGCGTCCGAGGTGGCGGCAGGCGTCGCGGCATTGGCTTCGTGCCAGCTCGGCAGTGCCCAGGCCAGCACGCCGCCGAGCAACACCACCCCCACCGTGCTCCAGACCAGGCGCGCGATGCGCCCGTTGTCGATGCGGCCCCAGGCCCAGAGGGCAAAGGCCAGCGCCACCAGCACCGCCAGCAAGGCGGCCGCGCCGTCGATGCTGGTCTGCTGGCCGAGCACCCAGGCCAGCCAGACCACCGTGGCCAGCATCGGGAATGCCATCGCCGTCTTGAAGGTCGCCATCCACGCGCCCGGCTTGGGCATGGCCCGCGCCAGGCCGGGCCACGCGCTGGCGGCAAGGAAGGGCAGGGCCATGCCGATGCCGAGCGCGCCAAACAGGCTCAGCGCTTGCAGCGGTGGCAGCGTGAACGCCAGGCCGAGCGCCGCACCCATGAACGGCGCCGTGCAGGGTGAAGCCACGGCCACCGCCAGCACGCCGGTCAAGGCCGAGTCGGCCAGCGGGTGGCGCAGGCGCATCGAGGCCATCCCGCTGGGCAGCAGGGTGCCGAACTCGAACAGCCCGGCGAGGTTCAACGCGATCACGGTGAACAACACCGCCAGCGCGGCAATGAACAGCGGCGACTGCAACTGAAAGCCCCAACCGATTTGCTCGCCGCCCGCGCGTAGGAGCAACAGCAGCGCTGCCAGCGCCACGAACGACAGCACCACCCCCGCGCTGTAGGCCAAACCACCGGCCAGCAGCGCGCGCCGGCTGTGGGCGTGGCCGGCAAAGCCGAGCAGCTTCAACGACAGGATCGGGAACACGCAGGGCATCAGGTTGAGCAATATGCCGCCGATGACGGCGAAGGCCAGCGCGAGGGCCAAGCCCATCGGCGGCGTTGCCGGCGCAGCGGGCAGCACGGCGCCGCTTTCGATCGCCGCGGTCGGCGCCACCAGGGCCGGCCACGCCCCGGCAATGGCAAAGCCGATCTGCGTGCCGGCCACCGCGCCGGGTGCCAGCAACACCGCCTGCATCTGCGCCGGGCTCTCGAAACGCTGCGCCGAGATCGGCACCTGCGCCTGCCAGGTGCCACCTTCCCAGCGCGCCGTGTGGCGCGCCGAGGGGTCGACCACACCGGGGGTCTCGGCAAAGAAGGCCAGCTCGCGGCCCTGCAGCGCCGCGGGCAGGCCGCGGACCGTGACGCGCAGGGTCTTGGCGGCGTCGATCAATTCGGCGCTTGCCGTTGCGCCGGCCGCCGGCTGCGGCAGCGCGGCGCGCGCGGCGTCGAAGGCCGCGCTGTGCATCGCCGTGCTGGCCTGCACCGGCAAGCTCAGCGCGAACTCACCCTGCTGCGGAATGCACACGTCCTTGCAGACCAGCCATTGCGCCGTGAGCTTGATGTCGAGCGTATTGCCGGCGAACGCCTGGCCCACGCTCACCGGCACCGGCAGCAGCAGCCTGCCCTCGTAGCCGTAATTCATCAGCGGGCCGACCGGCAGCTTCTTCGGCGTCGGCCAGGCGATCTCGCCGGCTGTCACGCCCACGGGCAGTTGCCAGGCCAGCGTGGTCGGCAAGCCCGAGTCACCGGGGTTCTTCCAGTAGGTGTGCCAATGCGGCTGGTGCTCGATCTGCAGTCCCAGCCAGACCGGCTTGCCGGGCGTGATGCCCTCGGGTGCGTGAGCCACCAACTCGGCACGCACCTGTTCCGTGGTCACCACCGTGCTGGCCGCCTGCACCGGCAGCGCCAGCGCAGCGGCGGCAATCAACAGCAGGCGGTGCAAGAGCGGCATGGCAGCTTGGTGTCGCTGGTGGCGAGGAGGTTCACTGTGGCAGACGCGCGGCGATTGTCGTTCGATCCACAGCCAAGGCCGGACAGCCGCGGGTATGCCCGTATAATCCCGCGGCTTTGCTGGATAAATCTGTGACTTCGACCACGCCAGACCGGAGGCTTCGTTCCGACCCGTGGGCCGACGACGCCGATGAAGGCCAAGCACCCTTCAAGAGCCTGACGCGTGACGAAGCGCGGGTCGTGGTGGCAAACAGCCCACAGCGGGTTTCACCGTGGTGGGTGATCGCGGTGCAAGCGGCGATCGGCGTGCTGGCGGCTCTGGCGACGGGGCTGGTCGGCGCGGCAGAA
The DNA here is from genome assembly GCA_031419635.1 of Burkholderiales bacterium. Classification (GTDB taxonomy): domain Bacteria; phylum Pseudomonadota; class Gammaproteobacteria; order Burkholderiales; family Burkholderiaceae_C; genus CADEEN01. Next base: position 4,718 of record JANOKY010000085.1, read on the forward strand.
GGAATGTCCTGGTCGGCGCTGTATGGCGCCGCCGTGGTGGTGGTGCCGGGCGCCTTGATGGCGCGCGGCATGACCAGCCCGCTCTCCAGCGTGTCGCCCGGCGCCAGCGCCGTCAGCGTCATGTTATGGAGCATGGTGAAAATTGGGGTTTCGGTGGCCATGCTGATGTTGGCGCCGAAACTGGTGCAGCCCCTGAGCTGGCCGGCCTTGCTGGCGACGATGGTGCTGTGCATGCAGGTGTACTGGTTTGCGCTGTTGAAGCGCAGCCGCTGAGAACAAGATCGAACCGGAAATCAATCAGATGGCAGCCGAAGGTCAAGCGCTCACATCCGGTGAATACATCGTTCACCACCTGACCCATCTTTCGACCGGCAAGCCCAAGGGCCTGGTCGATTTTTCGGTCATCAATTTCGACTCCATCGTTTTCTCCGCCCTGATCGGCGCCATTGGGTGCTGGGTGTTATGGCGGGCCGCGCGCAAAGCCACCTC
>JANOKY010000086.1:0-7292 GCA_031419635.1 Burkholderiales bacterium
TCGCGGGCCAGTGCCACATGGCTTGGTGCATCACGCAATTGAACGATCAGGCCGTGCACCAGGGCCGGCTTGGCGGCACTGCGGGGCTGTGCCGAGGCAACACGGGATGCGCCGGCCAGCGCGAGCCCCGCGGCAGCGCAAACAAGGGCGTGGCGCAGGGTCGAGGGCAGATGCATGGCCGCGATTATCAGCCGGCCGTTACGGCTGTATCGCGATGTTCAGCGGCGGCGTGACCAGGCTGGCGGTAGAGGTCTCTTCAACACCGCAGTCGCCAGCAGCAGGGCCAGCAGCCAGAGCCATGACATCGCACCACCACCCCCGCCGCTGCTGGTCGTTGGCGGAGGCACTGGAGCCGCAGCCACCTGAATGACTTGTTGCACACCGAGGCGGATGCCCAGGCTGTCCGTGACAACCAGTCGTACCGTGAAGGTGCCGGCCGCTGTTGGCTGTAGTGTCGCGGTCGCCGTGGTCGCACCCGCAATCGCGCTAACGATGCCCCCGCCATCGACCAGCGACCACTGATAGCCCGCGACGCCGCGCCCCGAGGCGGCCGTCGAACCGCTGCCCGACAACGTGATTGCCTGGCTCGCCTGTGGTGCGCTTGGCGTGACGCCAATGGCCGCTTGCGCACCGAGTGCCACGCTCAGCGCGGCGCCAGCATCCAACAGGCCCGCGCCGCAGGTCGATGTGGTGCAGTAGCACTGATCTTGCGCGACAGTTGTCGGCGCGTGGCACGCCACGATCGGGCCGCTGGGTCCATCAGCCACGCCGCTGCTCGGAAACGGGCGCGCACTGGCCTTCAGCGCAGCAATCACGCCAGCCGGAGTCAGCCCGGGCTGTGCCGAGTACATCAATGCCGCAGTGGCAGCAACGAGCGGCGCAGAAAAACTCGTGCCGACACTGATGTTGAAGCTGTCGGTAAAAATCGACGCACCAGGCCCCTGCGTGCCAGCGTTGCTGGCAACGAGGATGGGATACAGACAAGGCCCGGTATCGTTGACGCAATTGCCGGCAGGCGCGGCGATGGCAATCGCCGGCCCGAGGTCCGAGTAGCCAACCTTGGTGCCGACGTGGCGCACGCCAGCCACAGCGATCACGCCTTGGCAGTTGGCTGGCTCTGCCACCGCCAAGCCGTCATTGCCGGCGGCGACGACGACCACGGCGCCTTTGGCGGTCACCTGATTGATGACATTCTGGTAGGCCGGGTTGCAGGCGCCGACGCCGCCCAGGCTCATGTTGAGCACCTTGGCCCAATTGACTTGCGGGTTGTCGGGCACACCGTTCACATGGATGCCAACAGCCCATTGCATGGCAGCCAGAATGTCGGCGTCGCTGCCGCCGCACTTGCCAAGCACACGCAGCGGCAACACGCTGACGCCGGGTGCAGCGCCCGCCATGCCGGCAAGATTGTTGGTGGCCGCACCGATCAGGCTGGCCGTGCCGGTGCCGTGCCAACTGCTGACCGAGATGTCGGCGGCAGTGCAGCCGAGGGCCGTCAGACCGCCGCCGTTGATGTCTGTCTGGTTGACCCAGTCACCGGGGTCGGCAGGGTCGTTGTCGCGACCGTCATTGTCATTGGCAACGATGACATCGCTGATGAAGTCGTAGCCTGGCAAGAAACGGCCAACAAGGTCCGGGTGGTCCTTGCGCACGCCGGTATCCAGCACGGCAACGACGACGTTGGCGCTGCCGGTGCTTTGCAGCCAGGCCGATTCGATATCGATGCCCGCAACCTCTGTCGCGTTGGGCGCGCGCAAATACCACTGGCCCACGTCGGGACCACCGGTCTTCTGAACGAGGTTGACTCGCGACGCGGCCGGATACAGTGGATCGTTCGGTGCCGCCACCAAACGCTTGCGCCCATTGGGCACAGCGAACTCGACATCGGGATCGACAGCCAACTGCGCCGCCAACGTGGTCGCATCGACCCCGCGAGCGCGCACGACCTGCATGCGATCGGACACCGCCGCACCTGCTTCAAGTGCGCGCCCGACGCGTGTACCCAGCGTGGCAGCACGCTGCGCGAGCACGTTGCTGACCTGAGCTGCATCAGACCGGGCCGCCAGCACATGCATGCGCATCACCGAGCCACCGGCTTTGAAGCTGACGATGACCTCTTCAGTAGCGGCGCTCGGTAATGGCCTGTGCGGCGGCGGCGTGCGCTCGGCCCAGGCCGCATTGCCGGCCAACGCGAACAGCAGCGCGAACAGGGGCAGTTGCAGGTGTTTCATCGCCGCAGTCTATGCAAGCGCCTCGGGCGCAATGTTGCGGAGTGTGAGGGCAACGAGCGCTTTCGTTGCGGGCGTGAAAAAGGGCCGCGACGGCGGCCCTTGGCGACGAAAGTCAAAAAGGGCCGCGACGGCGGCCCCCACCCCAATCCTCCCCCAGCGGGGCAGGGAGTCATCAGCCTCAGCGGCTGATCACGCGCACCATCTCCAGCACCTTGTTCGAGTAGCCCCACTCGTTGTCGTACCAGGCGACCACCTTGACGAAGGTCTTGTCCAGCGCAATGCCGGCGTCGGCGTCGAACACCGAGGTCATGCTCTCGCCGCGGAAGTCGGTCGACACCACCTTGTCTTCGGTGTAGCCGAGCACGCCCTTCATCGGGCCGGCCGCGGCCGCCTTCATGGCCTTGCAGATGTCGTCCCAACTGGCTTCATTCACCAGTTCGGCCGTCAGGTCGATGACGCTGACATCGCTGGTCGGCACGCGGAAGGACATGCCGGTGAGCTTCTTGTTCAGCTCGGGGATCACCACGCCCACGGCCTTGGCCGCGCCGGTGCTGCTCGGGATGATGTTTTCGAGGATGCCGCGGCCGCCGCGCCAGTCCTTGTTGCTCGGGCCGTCCACCGTCTTCTGCGTGGCGGTGGTGGCGTGCACCGTGGTCATCAGCCCGCGCTTGATGCCGAAGCTGTCATTCAGGACCTTGGCCACCGGGGCCAGGCAGTTGGTGGTGCAGCTCGCATTGCTGATGATGGCCTGGCCGGCATAGCTCTTGTCGTTGACGCCGTAGACGAACATCGGCGTGTCGTCCTTGCTCGGCGCGCTGAAGATGACTTTCTTGGCTCCCGCGTCGAGGTGCTTCTGGCCGGCCTCCTTGGTCAGGAACAGGCCGGTGGCTTCGACCACCACGTCGGCGCCGACCTCGCCCCACTTCAGCTCCGCCGGGTCTTTCACCGCGGTCAGGCGGATGCGCCTGCCGTTGACGACGAGCGTGTTGCCGTCGACCGCGATCGTGCCCTTGAAGCGGCCATGCACCGAGTCGTACTGCAGCATGTAGGCCAGATAGTCGGGCTCAAGCAAGTCGTTGATGGCCACGACTTCGATGTCGCTGGCGAAGTTCTGTACTGCGGCGCGGAACACCATGCGCCCGATGCGGCCGAAGCCGTTGATGCCTACTTTGATCGTCATGATGCAGTCACTCCGTGCTGTCGATTGAGACGCGAATGGGGATGGAAGTTCAGGGCCGGCAGCCGAGCTGGCCCTTGGCTTTGTTCTCGAAGTAGCCCAGCGGCGCCGCGCAGTCGAGCTTGGCGTTCGGCAAGGCCGTGCCCGCCTTGGCCGTGCAGGTGTAGGCGCCGTTCTTTTTGTTGACGCTCTTGGCATTGAGCTTCCAGCCGTTGGGGCATTGCGCCACCTTGGCGGCGGGCACCGCTGCGGCCACGGGTGTCGCAGCCAGCACGGTGACCGTTGCCGTCTGGTCCTTGCCGACGCACTTGATCATCGGCATCGCCGTGCGCGGCTCCAGCGCCACCTTGTACGTGCCCGGCTTGGCATAGCTGTGGCTGGTGATGAGCGGCACATCCTTCAACTGGTTGATCTTGAAGTTCTGCGTCGGGCCCTCGCCGTAGTTCAACCGCACATTGCAGTTCGGGTTGTCGGCGTTCTCGAACGTACCGGTGATCTTCACCGGCTCGCCGACCTTGACGGTGGCCGGCTCCAACTTGATTCCGGTCAGGGTTTGCGCCGCGGCCATGGCGCAGAAAACCGTCGCCGCAGCGAGGGCCAACAGACTTTTCATGATTTATTTCTCCCGGGGTTGATGAAGCCAGGCGCTCAGCGCGCCAGGACCTTGCGCACCGTGTCGGCCACGTTCTGCGCGGTGAAGCCGAAGTGCTTGAACAGCGCCGGCGCCGGCGCGCTCTCGCCATACGTGTCGATGCCGACCACTGCGGCGCAGCCGTACTTCCACCAGCCGGCGGTGACCCCCGCCTCGACCGCGATGCGCGGCAGTTTCGGCGGCAGCACCAGCGATTTGTAGGCCACGCTCTGGCGGTCAAACACCGTCGTGCTCGGCATCGAAACCACGCGCACGGCGATGCCGTGGTGGGCGGCGAGCAGTTGCTGCGCGTGCAGCGCCAGTTGCACTTCGCTGCCTGTCGCCACGATCACCGCCTGCGCGGCTTTCTTCATGCCGACCTCGGCCGGCTCGGCCAGCACATAGGCTCCTTGGCTGATGGTGTCCAGCGCGGCCTTGGGCAAATACGGCAGGTTCTGCCGCGAGAGCAACAGCGCACTCGGCCGAGCCCGGTTGCCCAGCGCCACCGCCCAGGCCACCGTGGTCTCCACCGTGTCCGCCGGCCGCCAGACGTCCAGGCCCGGGATCAGGCGCAGGCTGGCCGCATGCTCGACGCTTTGGTGCGTGGGCCCGTCCTCACCCAGGCCGATTGAGTCGTGGGTGAAGACATGGATCACCCGCAGCTTCATCAGCGCGGCCATGCGGATGGCGTTGCGGCTGTAATCGGCAAAGGTCAGGAAGGTGCCGCCGTAGGGGATCAAGCCGCCGTGCAGGGCCACGCCGTTCATCACCGCGGCCATGCCGAATTCGCGCACGCCGTAGTTGATGTGGCGGCCGCCGTTTGGCGTGCCCAGCGAATCGAAGCGCAGCGGCGTCGCGCTGGTGGTGTTGGTCAGGTTCGAGCCGGTCAGGTCAGCCGAGCCGCCGAGCATTTCGGGCAGGGCCTGGGTGAAGGCTTCGAGCGCGATCTGGCTGGCCTTGCGCGACGCCACGGTCTCGGCCTTGCTGTGCGCGGCCACCATGGCATCGACGACGGTCTGGGCAAAGCCCTGGGGCAGATCGCCGCGGGTGCGGCGCACGAATTCGGCGGCCAGTTCCGGGAAGGCCGCCTTGTAGGCCGCCAGCGTAGCTTCCCAAGCCGCCTCGGCCTTGGCGCCAGCGGCCTTGGCATCCCAGGCCGTGTAGGCGGCTTCGGGGATCACGAAGGGCTCGCAGGTCCAGCCGAGCGCGGCCCGCGTGAGCTTGATCTCGTCGGCCCCGAGCGCCTCGCCGTGCGCCTTGGCCGTGCCAGCGCGGTTGGGCGAGCCGCGGCCGATGCTGGTGCGTGCAACGATCAACGTCGGCTTGTCGCTGCAGCGCTGGGCCTTGGCGATGGCGGCATCGACAGCCGCCACATCGTGGCCATCGACACCCGGGATCACGTTCCAGCCATAGGCCTCGAAGCGCTTGGCACTGTCGTCGACGAACCAGGGCTCGACGCGGCCGTCGATGCTGATGCCGTTGTGGTCGTAGATCGCGATCAGCTTGTTCAGCTTCCAGGCCGCGGCCAGCGCCGAGGCTTCATGGCTGATGCCTTCCATCAGGCAGCCGTCGCCGAGGAAGACATAGGTGTGGTGGTCGACCAGCGGGTGGCCGGGGCGGTTGAATTCATGCGCCAGCAGCTTTTCCGCCAGCGCCATGCCGACCGCGTTGGCGATGCCCTGGCCGAGCGGGCCGGTGGTGGTTTCCACCCCCGGCGTGACGCCGACCTCGGGGTGGCCCGGTGTTTTGCTGTGCAGTTGGCGGAAGTTGCGCAGCTCGCTCACGGCCAAGTCGTAGCCCGTGAGGTGCAGCAGCGCGTACAGCAGCATCGAGGCATGGCCGTTGGAGAGCACGAAGCGGTCGCGCCCGGGCCACTGCGGGTGGGCGGGGTTGTGCCGCAGGTGGCGGCCCCACAGCGCCACGGCGATGTCGGCCATGCCCATCGGCGCACCGGGGTGGCCCGAATTGGCCTGCTGCACCGCATCCATCGCCAGGGCGCGGATGGCGTTGGCCATCAGCGCTTCGCGGCTGGCGCTGGTCAGGGGCACGGGGGCACTGGTGTCGGGAACGCGTTGGGTGTCGAGGCTGGACATGCGGGCGGGGGCGCAGGGCGCGAAGGGGGGACGGCAGGCGAAGCGGGCGATTTTAGTCGGGCACTCCGGCCCCGCTTGCGCTGCATCAAACACCGCCGGCCGCAGGCTGCGATGCTGGCGCAACCAGGCCACCCCGACACCGCCGATGACCGTCACCGCCCTGAGTGTGATCCGCGCCGAGCACGCCGCGCTCGCCGCGATGCTGCGCTCGCTGCCGCTGTTGCTGGAGCAGACGCGTCGGCGCAACGAGTTGCCCGACTTCGCGTTGCTGCGCGCGATGCTGTTCTACGTCGACGAGTTTCCCGAGCGGCTGCACCACCGCAAGGAGGACGAGTTGCTGTTCCCGCTGGTGCGCGAGCGTTGCCCCGAGCTGGCGGCCACGCTCGACCAGCTCGAACGCGACCATGAGCATGGCGAGCGCGCGATCCGCGATCTCGAACATGCGCTGCTGGCCTTCGAGGTGCTGGGCGAGGCCCGACGCGAGGCCTTCGAGCACGCAGTGCAAGGCTATGTTGACTTCTACCTGCGTCACATGGCGGTCGAGGAAAGCCAGGTGCTGCCGGCCGCGCAGCGCGCACTCGACGCGGCCGACTGGACCACCATCGATGCCGCCTTCGCCGCCAACCGCGACCCGCTGACCGGCCACGAGCCCGACGACGTCTACCGGCCGCTGTTCTCGCGCATCGTCAACCGCGCACCGGCGCCGCTCGGCCTGGGGTAGCGATGCGGCGCGCGCCTACACTGCGCGCCGATGCCGTTGCAGCAAGCGCCCGCCCTGATCCTCGCCGCCGGCCGCGGCGAGCGCCTGCGTCCGCTCACCGACACCTGCCCCAAGCCGCTGCTCGTCGTGCGCGGCAAACCGTTGATCGAATGGCACCTCGAAGCGCTGGCGCGCGCGGGCGTGCGCCAGGTGGTGATCAACACCGCCTGGCTCGAAGAACAGTTCCCGGCCCTGCTGGGCGACGGCTCGCGCTGGGGCCTGGCGATCCGCTACTCCACCGAAGGCCGCGACCACGGCGGCGCACTCGAAACCGCCGGTGGCATTGCCAAGGCCTTGCCGTGGCTCGCACAAGGGCCCGGCGATGCGTTCTGGGTCGTCTCCGGCGACGTGTTCCTGCCCGGTTTCGCATTTGACGCGGCCGACGCTGCGCGCTTTGCCC
>JANOKY010000087.1:0-2031 GCA_031419635.1 Burkholderiales bacterium
ATGGGCGGCCTCGGGCTCAAGGGCATGGCCGGCGCATTCGACGAGGCCGTCACCACCGGCCTGCAACGCAAGCGCACCACGATGGAGATCCTGACCGATCTGTTGCGCGCCGAGGCAACGCACCGGCACACCGCCTCGATCCGCTACCGCATGAGCGCCGCCAAGCTGCCGGTGGCCAAGGATATCGACGCCTTCGTGTTCGACGGCACGCCGGTCAACGAAGGCCTGGTGCGCTCGCTTCACGCCGGGTCGTTCCTGCCAGCACAGCGCAACGTCGTCCTGGTTGGCGGCACCGGCACTGGCAAGACCCATCTCGCCATCGCCATCACCGCCAGCGTCGTTCGCGCCGGCGCTCGCGGTCGCTACTTCAACACCCTCGACCTGGTGACCCGGCTCGAGGAAGAGACCCGCCTGGGCAAGGCCGGCGCGCTGGCAGCCCAACTCGCCCGCCTCGATCTCGTCGTGCTCGACGAACTCGGCTACCTGCCGTTCGCCCGCTCGGGTGGGCAACTGCTGTTCCACCTCGTCAGCAAGCTCTACGAACGCACCTCGGTGATCATCACCACCAACCTGGCGTTCGGGGAGTGGCCGACCGTGTTCGGCGATCCCAAGATGACCACCGCACTGCTCGATCGCATCACCCATCATTGCGACATCGTCGAGACCGGCAACGACAGCTGGCGGTTCAAGAACCGAAGCTGAAGGGTCCCCTGCGGGGAGCCGAAAAACAACGATCTTGTCGGGCTTGCGCCTCCGGCCGGGCTACGCCCAGCCTCCGCCGCAAGCCCGACAAACACCTCTCATCCTGATTGTCGCGTGGCCTTCATCCCGGTGCCGAAAGGGGGTCCCTTTTCGACGCCGATCACGCCCCAAAAGGGGTCCCGTTTGCACGCCGATTGACAAATATCGGCGCATCGCCGCCGCATTACGGGACGAGGAACCCAGTTTTCCAGTTCACGTCGCGATCGTCCGTTTGCTCATATTCACCGGCGCACGGCTTAGTGAAATCCGCGACCTGCAATGGGAGTGGGTCAAGCCGCCGCGATTGACGCTGCCCGATAGCAAGACCGGAGGCAAGATCGTCTGGCTTAACAGCCAGGCACTCGCCATCATCGATGCGCAACCACGCATTGAGGGTTGCGCTTACGTGTTTCCCCATCGGAAACGTCACGTGCCGCAATCGCTGGAACCTTGGTGGCCAATATTCCGCCGCAAATGCGCACTTCCCGACGTGCGCATTCACGACCTGCGCCACAGCTTCGCATCGGCGGCGATCATCGACAATGTGCCGCTGGCCACCATCGGCAAGCTGCTCGGGCATCAGTTGACTGAAACCACCGCCAGATACGCGCACTTGTCGGACGATGTGATCGCCGACGCGGCGAAGCGCATCTCAGGTTCGCTGGCAAGTGCGATCGGCTTGCGGCCATGAGCGCGGTCAGCCTGAAACGGATCGTCGAACAGGCGCTCGCCGAGGTCGGCGCAAACGTCAACTTCTTCCTTATTCCGCGCGGCAAGCCGCGCTCGACCACTTGGCTGGGCATCGAGCACGGCTTTGGCTTCCGCCACTATCAGACCGGGCGCAACGTCTACATCGTCCAGACGCGAATGGCGGGACGGTTGCGGACCGTGACGCTCGGACCGGCATCGGTTCTGACCAAATCGCAGGCGACCAAAGTCGCGCGCATCGTCATCGCCTATGCCCAGGTCGGACGCGACCCGGCAAGCGACCGCAAGCGCATTCGCGGCGCACCACGGTTTAACGAGTTCCTCCAGGAATATTGGTTGAGATGGTCGCCGCACTGGAAGGCGTCCACGCACGAAACCAACTCGATGTACCGGCACCATTACCTTGACGGGGCGTTCCCCGGCATCTTCATCGATGCGTTGAACGAGGCGGATGTTACCAAGTGGTTTGCCGACCTCAACAACAAGACCGGGGCAGGGGCCGCCAACCGCGTCATGGCGATTCTCAACCACATGCTCAACAAGGCGGAAATTTGGGGCTACCGGCTTGAAAACACCAATCCC
>JANOKY010000088.1:0-2893 GCA_031419635.1 Burkholderiales bacterium
AACTGGCCAAGCTCAACTCCGACGAGCAGGCCGACATCTCGGGCCAGTTATCGCAAATGTTCGGTGTGCGCAGCATCCCGTTTTGCGTGATGTTCAAAGACGGCCAGCCGGTGGACGGCTTCGTCGGGGCCTTGCCGGAAAACGAGATCCGCGCCTTTCTCGACAAGCACGTGCCCAGCGCCGATGAAGCGGCCGCCGACGAAGATGTGCAAGATGCCGCCGCCCTGCTGGCCGAGGGCGACACCGAAAGCGCATTGCAAAAGCTTCGCGAGGCGGTGGCGCTCGACCCCGGCAACGACACCGCGCGCTTCGACTGTCTGCGCGCGCTGCTCACGCTGGGCCACGTGGCCGAGGCGCGCAGCGTGTTCGAGCCCGTGGCCAACAAGGTGGTTCCCGATGCCCGGCTGAGCGCCTGCGGGCACTGGTTGGCGGCCTGCGAGAGCGCGCCGTACGCCGGCTCGCCCGAGGCGCTGGCGCAGGCGATTGCCGCCAACCGGCGCGACTTCGAGGCACGCTTCGCGCTGGCGCAAAGCCACTTCGCCGCACAGCGCCTGACCCAGGCGATGGACGACTTGCTGGAAATCGTGATGCGCGACAAGGCCTGGAACGGCGAGCTGGCGCGCAAGACCTATGTGGCGATCCTGGAGCTGATGGCCAAGCCTGCCGCCAAGGCCGAAGCCGCGGCCCCCAAGGGCACGCTGGAAGTGGCCGGCAAGATCAACATCCCGGCGGCCGACCCGGTGCTCGACGCCTATCGGCGCAAACTGAGCATGGCGCTGTTCTGAGCCAGCGGCTCAAGGAACCGCCAGGAACGCGCAGGACGGCGCAGGCACTCCCACCTCGGTTCACAGCGGGCCATTCGCGCCCACGCCGCTGAGCAGCTCCACGATGCGGCCCTGCAGGGTGCGAAAGTCCTGCCAGGCGGTGCGGGCCAGGGCTTCGTGGCGCTGCGCAGCCGCGCCGTTGCCGAGGCCGGCGAACACCTGCGCCAGCCGGCTGTGCATGGCCGCGCGATCGTCGATTTGCGTCTCGTCGCAGGGGTCGGCTTCGGCCGCCAGCGCATCGACACGCGCCGCATCGATTTGCCCGACTTGCAGGCGGCACCACGCCTGGTCGGACAGCATGTAACCGAGCATGCGCGCCATGCCCTTCGCCTCGACCAGATGGGCTTCATACAAGGCCAGCGCCTGCGCCGCTTCGCCTTGCAAGGAAAGAATGTGCGCGCGCACCAAGGGCAGCAGCGATTGCAGGCTGACGCTGCCGAGCATTTGATCGAAATTTACGGTGGAATCGGTGCCGATCAACGCGCGTTCGCCTTCATGCGGCGCGCTGACCTGAAAGCTCAGCACCGCCTGGCGCAGGTTGTGCAATCGCGAGGACGCCATGTTGAACAAGATGGCGCTGATGGTGGCGTCATCGCCCTCGGCGTTGGCATGCGTGCGGGCCCGCGCGTACCAGGGTTGTGCCAGGTCCGGGCGCCCAGCCAGGTGGTACGCGACTGCCCCCACCAGGTTGGCACGCGAGCGTGCGGCATGGTGGTCGACCTGCGCCAGCAGCAAGGCTTGACCGAGGTGCCGCACCATCGAGTCGACATCGTGCCGCGTGTAGTCCATGTGCGCCAGCCAGGCCGAACTGAGCGCGTGCAGCGGGAGCAGCCGCCCGGCGGCGCTGAGGGCGTGAGCGCGGCGCATTTTGTCGCGCGCGGCCACGCCCAGATCGGTGAAGTGGCTCATCAAGCCATCGGCCAGACTCAGCCAGGCGCTGATGGACGGGTTCGGGCGCGCCGCGTAGCGGGCACGTATCGCCTCCAGCTCGGCGCTTGCCCGGTCGTGATGGCCCTGGCGTGCCAGATAGCACGCCCGTTCGGCACGCAGACAGTCGGCAGCGAACGGATCCACAGCCGCCGCAATGGCCGCGTCGAGCCGCGTCAGCAAGCGCTTCGGCTTGGAGCTCATGCGGTCAGGCGCAGCAACGCCTCGCGGTATTTGGCTGCGGTGGCCAATGCCACCGACAGCGGCAGTGCGGGTGCCGGTGCCTGCTTGTTCCAGGGTTGGCCGTCGATCTGCACCTGCTCCAGCCAGTCGCGCACGAACTGCTTGTCGTAGCTGGCCGGATTCGACCCTTCGACGAGGCCTTCGAGTGGCCAGAAACGCGACGAGTCGGGCGTCAGCACTTCGTCCATCAAGGTCAGCGTGCCATCGCCGTCGAGCCCGAATTCGAACTTGGTGTCGGCAATCACGATGCCCTTGGTTCGCGCAAAGGCAGCCGCCTCGACGTACAGGCGCATCGACACCTCGCGCACCTGTTTTGCAAGCGGCGCACCGATGCGGTCGCTCATGCGCTCGAAGCTGATGTTCTCGTCGTGCTCGCCCCTATCGGCCTTGGTGGCCGGCGTGAAAATCGGCTCGGGCAGCCGGCTCGCGTTCTTCAGCCCGGGCGGCAGCGCCACGCCGCAGACCGACTGGCTGTGCTGGTATTCCTTCCAGCCGCTGCCCGCCAGGTAGCCGCGCACCACGGCTTCGACCGGCAGTGGCGTGAGCCGCTTGACGAGCATCGAACGGCCACGCACCTGGTCGCGTTCTTCTGCGGCGACCACGCTCTGCGGATCGTCACCGGTCAGGTGGTTGGGCACGATGTGGCCGAGTCGCGCAAACCAGAACAAGGCCATCTGCGTCAGCAGTTCGCCCTTGCCGGGAATCGGCTCGCCGAGGATCACATCGAAGGCGCTGAGGCGGTCGCTGGCCACCATCAGCAAGCGATCCGTGCCGACCGCGTAGTTGTCGCGCACCTTGCCGCGGGCGAGCAGGGGGAGGGATTTCAAGCTGCTTTGCAGCAGTGGCAAAGCGGCAGGTGAAGCGGCTGTCATGAGATTCTTTCGGCGCGTGCGCGAGTG
>JANOKY010000089.1:0-3004 GCA_031419635.1 Burkholderiales bacterium
GCCGCTTCGGGGGTGCTTTCATTGCTCGCGCAGTGTCGCCTGGCGTTCGGCCTTGGGCAAGCCGGCCAGGCGTTTGACTTCGGCGTAGAAGCGCTTGAAGTCGCGGCCCTGGCGCTCGTACAGGCGCTCGAAGTTCGGCACCAGTTCGTTGTAGGCGGCGAGCACGCCGAAGCTCGCGTTGTTGGCGTGGTCGAACCAGGCGTCGTAGCCGGTGAAACCGGCCCAGCGGCCGGCCTTGAGGGCCGCGTGTTCGGCGCGCAGCTCAGCCATCGCCGCGGCCTTGCCGGCGCGCTTGTCGGCGTCGCTGGCGCTGCTGCGGTACAGCGCATCGAGGCGCTCGCGGTAGCGGGCGGTGAGTTCGCGGAAGTCGTTGCGGCGGGCGTCGAGGGCGGCGTACTGGGTGCGCGCCTCAATGCTCGCGCGCTCTGCCAGCCAGCGGGCGCCGCCGATGCGTTCGACGGCGGTGGCGAAGGACTCGTTGAAGACCGTGTCGTCGGGTGCATAGACCACCTGGTGCGACAGCTCGTGAAAGATCAGCCGCGCCAGCTCGCCTTCGGGCCAGTGAACGAAGGTGTTGAGCAGCGGGTCGCCGCCGAGCCAGTCGAGCTTGCCCAGCGTGGAGTAGGCCGGCACGGGGTACACCGCGGCTTCGAGGCCGCGCACGCGCAGCGCCTCGGCCTGGCCGTCGGCGCTGTCGCGCTGGTAGTAGCCGCGGTAGCCGACGCAGCCGACCACCGGGAAGCACCAGGTTTCCAGGGTCAGCGACAACTCGGGCGCGGCCACCACATTCCACACCGCGGCGTTGCGGCCGAGCTCGGCGTAGCGGCGGTAGCTGCGGTTGTCGGGCAGGGCCAGCTCGCTCACGGCGTAGTCGCGGATGCGCTGGCTCAAGGCGAGGCGCTCTCGCAACTCGACGGGGGTGGCGCTGTCAGCCAGCAGCGCATCGACGGGCTGGGCGCGTGAAAGCAGATCGACATGACCGCCGACCGACTGGGCCAGGTAGCCCAGGTTGGCGCAGCCGGTGGTCAGGCAAACCGCCGCCAGCAATGCGGTCAACGACGCTGTACCGATGCCTGCCACGACGGCCCAGCGCTTCACGCGAGCATCATGGCGCGAGGGCCTCGACCTGCACCAGGCAGTCGTAGAACGCGGGTGCGCGGCCGATGTCGGTGAGACGCTGGTGGGTCAGCTCGTTGACGTTGCTGCCGGCCAGGCCGAACTTGCGCCACCAGATGCCCAGGCCGTTGACGACGCCGGGGCGCGCGCGGTCGCTGATTTCGCACTGGCACAGGTATTCGCCGCGGTCGTTGAACACGCGCACGGTTTGCCCGCTGGCCAGGCCGCGAACCGCCGCGTCGACGGCGTGGATCTCGAGCAGCGGCTCGCCTTCGATGCTGCGCAGGCTCTGCACGTTGACGAAGCTGGAGTTGAGGAAGTTGCGTGCCGGCGGCGAGATCATTGCCAGCGGGTAGCGCGCGGCCAGGTCCGGGCTCGATACGGCGCTCTCGTAGTTGGCCACATGGTCGGGCACGCCCAGGCCCGGCACGTCGATCTGCACGCGGCCGTTGGACGTCGGGAAGCCGCCGTCGGCAAACGGCGCATCGGGCACCGGCAAGGCCGCCCAGCCACGTTCGCGCAGGGCCTCGAACGAGCAGCCGAGACGGTCGTAGTGCAGGGCCTGGCGGGCGAGGGTCTCATCGTCCTCGGCAAAGCAGGGCTCGGTGAATCCCATCCGCGCCGCCAGCTCGCGAAAGACCTGCGTGTTCGGTTTGGCCTGGCCAATGGGCGCAATCGCCGCCTCGTTGAACATCACATCGGTCTGGCCATAGGTGGTGTGCACATCGAGGTGTTCGAGCTGGGTGGTGGCCGGCAGCACGTAGTCGGCGTGGTCGGCGGTGTCGGTCATGAAGTGCTCGAGCACGACGGTGAAGAGCTCGTCGCGGGCAAAGCCGGCCACCACTTTCTTCGACTCGGGCGCCACCGCCACCGGGTTGCTGTTGTAGACGATCAGGGCTTCGATCTTCGGCCCGAATGCGGGCGACGTTTCACGCAGCAGGTCGTCGCCGATGGTGCTCATGTTGATGGTGCGCGGCCGGCGCGCACCGAGCAGATCGGGCCGCCCCAGTGCCGGGTTCTTGTACGGATTGAACCAGCCCGAGCTCGACAGCAAGAGCCCTCCGGCGCGATGCCGCCAGGCCCCCGTCAGGCAGGGCAGCAGCGCGATCAGCCGGGTGGCGTTACCGCCGCCGCGCACGCGCTGCATGCCGTAGTTGAGGCGGATCGCGGCGGGCTTTGTGGTTGCCAGATCGCGGGCCAGGCCGCGCACTTCGTCAGCGCCGATTCCGCACACCGCGGCGGCGCGCTCGGGCGGCCATTGCAGCGCGCGCTCGCGCAGTGCCGCGTAACCATCGACATGGCGTTCGATGTAATCGTGGTCGAGCCAGTCGCGCGCGATCAATTCGTGCATCACGCCCAGCGCCATCGCGCCGTCGGTGCCGGGCAGCAGCGCGATGTGCTGATGGCATTTTTCGGCGGTCTCGGTGCGCCGCGGGTCGATGCACACCAGCTTGGCGCCGGCGCGCTTGGCCTGCTGCGCCAGGGTCCAGAAATGCAGGTTGCTGGCGATCGAGTTGCTGCCCCAGATCACGATCAGCCGGCTCTCGCCGAAGTAGCGCATGTGCATGCCGACCTTGGCGCCGTAGGTGGCGGCCAGCGCGTCACCACCGGCGCTGGAGCAGATCGTGCGGTCGAGCAGGGAGGCGCCGAGGCGGTTGAAGAATCGCGCGGCCATGCCCTCGCCTTGCAGCAAGCCCATCGTGCCGGCATAGCTGTAAGGCACGATCGCCTCGGGGTCGCGCGCGGCGATGACCTGCAAGCGCGCAGCGATGTCGCCCAGGGCCTCGTCCCAGCTCACGGGCACGAACTCACCGCGCCCTTTCGGGCCGGCGCGCTTCAACGGCTGCAGCACGCGCTCGGCGTGGTAGCTGCGTTCGGCGTAGCGCGA
>JANOKY010000090.1:0-3055 GCA_031419635.1 Burkholderiales bacterium
CCTTCGTCGTCATCGATGAAGCGCACAACAGCCGCACGCCGCTGGGCTTCGACATGCTGGCGCGCCTGAAGCCTGCGGGCGTGATGGAGCTGACCGCCACGCCCGACACCGAGCGCGTGCCGAGCAATGTGCTGCACAGCGTCTCGGCGGCCGAATTGAAGGCCGAGCAGATGATCAAGCTGCCGGTGCTGCTGCAAACCGAACCCGACTGGCGCCAATGCCTGGGTGACGCAGTGGCGCGGCGCAATGCCTTGCAGGCGATCGCCGATGCCGAGCGGCTGCAATCGGGCGCGCCCTACCTGCGCCCTGTCGTGCTGATCCAGGCCGAGCCGCGGCGCGCAGGCGTCGAGACGCTGGACGTGGAACGCGTGCGCAACGAGCTGGTGGCCAACCAGGGCATCGCCACCGATGAAGTGGTGATCGCCACCGGCGAGGAGCGCGGCCTGGACGCGATCGACGCCGCCTACGCGCTCGGTATCGCCGACCCGTTGTGCCCGGTGAAATATCTGGTCACGCAGCGCGCGCTGGCCGAGGGCTGGGATTGCCCGTTCGCGTACATCCTGGTCAGCATGGCGGCGCTGCATTCGGCGACTGCCGTCGAGCAATTGATCGGCCGTGTGCTGCGCCAACCGCAAGCGCGGCAACGCAGCGATGCGGCCTTGAACCGCTCGTATGCCTTCGTGGTGTCGGCGCACTTTGCGCAGACTGCCGCCGCGCTGCGCGAGCGCTTGGTCAGTGGCGCCGGCTTCGAGCGCCGCGCTGCGCGCGATTTCGTGGCCGCAGCGTTGCCTCAGCAACGGCCGTTCGATCTCGAAGGTGCCGCGCACGGCGCAATGAAGGCGCCCATCGCCGTGGCGCTGGCCGCCGCGCCGGATCTGAAGCAATACCCGAAGGCGCTGCGCGACAAGCTCGATTGGAATGCGCAGACCGGCACGCTGACGATCAAGGCGCCGCTCGAGCCCGCTGACGAATCCGCACTGCTTCAAGCCGCCTGCGCCAGCGGCGCCGACCTTGCGGAACAGGCACTGGTGGCGCAGGCCGCCGAGGCCAGCCGCACATCGGCGGTCGAGTTCTTCCAAACCCCGGCCGAACGCGGCGAGGTCTTCGCAGTGCCGCAACTCGGACTGCGAATTCAGGGCGAGCTGCAACTGTTCGACGAGCCCGAGGCGCTCGACTACCCGTGGAACCTGTCGCTCTATGCGGCGGCGCCGCTGGCCGCCGACCTGGCGGCGCTCGGCCTGGCGATGCACGCCAGCGAGGGCGGCGAGCTCGATGTCAATGCTGCGAGCGGCCTGATGGTGACGCGCTTTCTGCCCGAGTTGCAACGTGACCTGGGCCTGGCCTACCGCCCTGAGCATTGGGACGAGGTGCAACTTGCAGCGTGGCTGTGCCGCAACCTGCCCGACCAGGGTACGACGCATCAGCACAAGCTGGTTTTCGTGCTCGGCTGGCTGAGTGCCCTGCTGCGGCAACCGCGCATGGACCTGGGCCGCGCCAACCTGCAGAAATACCTGATCCGCCAGCAGCTCGAACGGCAGATTCGCGCCCTGCGGGCACAAGCCTCGGCGCAGGCCGTGCAGCAGGCCCTGTTCGGCGACGGCCGCGAGACGCGCGTGGCGGTGAGCCCCGAGCTGCTGTTCGAGTACCACCCCGACGCCTATGCGCCAACGCGCGACGATGAAGGGCAGTACGGCCGCTTCGAGTTCCGCCGCCACTACTTCAGCCGCATCGGCGCCTTCGACAGCGGTGATGAATTCGAATGCGCCTGCTGGCTCGACATGCAGGCGCAGCGCGGCCGGCTGCGCTTCTGGGTCCGCAACCTGGTGCGGCGCGAAGGCTGCTCGTTCTTCCTGCAAAAAGCCGGCGGACGCTTCTACCCCGACTTCGTGGCGCTGTTGCCCGACGGCACGGCGCTGGTGGTCGAGGTCAAGGGGGGCCAGGGGTGGACCGATGCTGCCGACGACCGCGCCATCGGTGGCCTGTGGGCCGAGTTGTCGGGCGGCCGCTGCCGTTTCGTGATGGTTCGCGACCGGCAGTGGCAGGTGATCGACTCGCAGTTGACAGCCGCCAGCCCTGCGCGATAGATCCTCACAGGAACCCCAGGTCTCGCGCCGAAGCGTTGTAGTTGGCCAGGTTCGGCAGCACGGTCAGCAAGTCGGTGTCGGAAATGCCGAACCACTTGCCCAGCGTCGCGGCCAACTGATCGACCGAAGTGGTCGGCAGCAGGCGGCCCTGGCCGACATCGTCGGGGCCGTTGTTGGCGATGGCCGGCGGCGTGCCGTAGAAGCGCTGGCCTTTCACCGCACCGCCGAGCATGAAGTGCATGCTGCCCCAGCCGTGGTCGGAACCGTCGTTGTTGCCAGCCAGGGTGCGGCCGAAGTCCGACGCGGTGAAGCTCGTCACCTGCGCTGCGACACCGAGCTCGACCGTGGCGCTGTAGAACGTCGCAAGAGCGTCGGCCACGGTCGTCAACAGGCCCGGGTGGATGGTGAGCAGGCCGTCATGGTTGTCGAAGCCACCGAGCGAGACGAAGAACACCTGGCGTTTGGCACCGACCGCGTTGGCCACCGAGATCATCCGCGCGACCATCTTCAACTGGTCAGCCAGCGGGTTGGGGCTCGGGAACGCGGTGGCGATGGCCGGGCCGGCGGCGAGGGCGCCGGTGAGCACGGCGTCGGCATCGATTGAGCGCTGCATCACGCGCGTGTGCTCGGCTTCGAGCAGGTGCGTGCGCGGCTGCGTGATCAGCGTGCGCAATGCTGCCGATGCGGCGGCCGAGCCGAACAGCGGGTTCTTCAACGCGTTCAGCGGCACCGAGCCGCTCGGCGACACCTGGTACTGCACGGCGCTGCGGCCCGACAGGTAGACCGCATTGCCCGAGACGTTGACGCAGGTGAAGGTGGCGTTGCCGTTTCCGGCCATGAACAGATCACCCATGCGCCCGCCCCAGCCCGAGACGGCGCCTTCGGGTGCCGACGATTGCCAGACCGATTGCTGGTCGTTGTGTGAGAACAGCTTGGGCGGCAGCGGCACCGACTTGGCCAGGTACTGCGCC
>JANOKY010000091.1:0-3935 GCA_031419635.1 Burkholderiales bacterium
CTTCGGCCTCTGCTTCGCTGAAGACCTGCAGGCCGAGTTCCCATTCGGGGTACTCGCCGGCCTCGATCGCATCCCACAAATCGCGGCGATGGAAGTCGGGGTCGGCGCCGGCGATCTTGACCGCTTCGTCCCAGACCAGCGAATGGGTGCCGAGCAGCGGGCGCCAGTGGAACTTGACGAAGCAGGTCTGGCCCTCGGCATTGACCAGCCGGAAGGTGTGCACGCCGAAGCCCTGCATCATGCGCAGGCTGCGCGGGATGGCACGGTCCGACATTGCCCACATCAGCGTGTGGGTGGTCTCGGGCGAGAGCGAGGCGAAATCCCAGAAGGTGTCGTGCGCCGAGGCCGCCTGCGGCATGCCGTTGTGCGGCTCGGGCTTGACGGCGTGGATCAGGTCGGGGAACTTGATCGCGTCCTGGATGAAGAACACCGGGATGTTGTTGCCCACCAGATCCCAGTTGCCTTCGTCGGTGTAGAACTTGACGGCGAAGCCGCGGATGTCGCGCGCCGTATCGGCCGAGCCGCGCTCGCCGGCCACGGTGGAAAAGCGCACGAACACCGGCGTGACCTTGCCGGCGGAAGCGAACGGCGCGGCGCGCGTCAGCTCAGTGAGCGATTCGTAGGCCTCGAAGTGACCATGCGCGGCCGAGCCGCGCGCATGCACGACGCGCTCGGGGATGCGCTCATGGTCGAAGTGCGTGATCTTCTCGCGCAGGATGAAATCTTCGAGCAGCACCGGCCCGCGCAGGCCGGCCTTGAGCGAGTTCTGGTTGTCGCCGACCGGCACGCCCTGATTGGTGGTCAGGCGCTGGCCTGCGGCATCGACGCTTTGCTGCGGCTTCGCGGCCGCAGGCGACTGCACGGCGGAGCCCGGATTGCTTTGCGCTGAGGCGCTGCCCTTGCTCTTTTTCATGTCATCGTCCCTTGCAAGATAGGCGAGCAGTTTGCGGTGCGCGCCACGAGGGCGAAACCAGACCAGTTCGCAAACCGGCGTAGTGCATGTCCTACGCGCAGTCGCGCAATTCGGCGATGGCTGGCTGTGCGGCCGCGGCCTAAGCTTTGTTCACGTCATCGACGTCAGTGCGCGTTGCAACCCACAACAGCGTGCCTCGATCAGCCCCTTTGACCCCCAGGAGCACCACGACATGAGCCTCATCAGTTTTTTGAAGGAAGCCGGAGAGAAACTCTTCAAGACCGCGCCGGCCGCCCCGGCTGCCACCACGTCGGCAGCGCCAGCCCCCGGCGTGGCTGAAATGAACGAGACGGCCGCCGCGGCGATCGAGAAATACATCGCGACGCAGAACCTGACGGCGCAGGGCCTGGACGTCACCTTCGACGGCGCGACCCAGACCGTCACCGTCAGTGGTGTGGCCGCCGATCAGGCGACCAAGGAAAAGATCGTGCTGTGCTGCGGCAACGTGGCCGGTGTGGCCAAGGTCAACGACCAGCTCACCGTGGCGTCGTCGGGCGAAAAACCCGCCACGTACCACACCGTCGAATCGGGCGACAGCTTGTCGAAGATCGCCAAGCAGGTCTATGGCGATGCCAATGCCTACATGAAGATCTTCGAGGCCAACAAGCCGATGCTGTCCGACCCCGACAAGATCTACCCCGGCCAGAGCCTGCGCATCCCGGCCGCCTGACCCTCGAACCGGAGATCTCCATGAACGTGATGGATATCTTGAAGTCGTACGCCGAGCGGCCGACCGACACGCAACAGGATTTCGACGAGGTGGCGCGCTTGGTGCCCGCCGATACGCTGGGGGGCGGCATCGCCGATGCGATGCGCTCCGACCAGACCCCCGATTTCGGCAGCATGGCCGCCAGCCTGTTCGGTGGCTCGAACCCGCAGCAACGCTCGGGCCTGCTCGGCCAGCTCATCCGCAGCCTCGGGCCGGCGCTGTTGTCGACGCTGGCCGGCGGCGCCTTGGGCCGGGCCTTGCAGGGCCGCGGCGGCGCGGGCACGGTGCCCGCCGACATCTCACCCGCCGACCTCTAGCAGGTCACGCCCGAGCAGGTGCGCGAGATCGCCACGGCCGCACAAAAGCAGGATCCGAGCGTGCTCGACCGCGTTGGTGCCTATTACGCCGAGCATCCGCAAGTCGTCAAAGTGCTCGGCGGCGCGGCGCTGGCGATCGCGCTGGCGCAAGTGGCGAATCGGCTCAAGCGCCCGGCTCAGTGACGGCACCGATCTACACCATGTGACGAATAGCTCGAGCCGCTGGCAGTTGTATGGGGCCATCGTGAGGCGGGCCCTGCATGGGTTCATTGAAGACCGCGGCCCCAGCATGGGAGCGGCCTTGGCCTACTACACGCTGTTCTCGCTGGCCCCGTTGCTGTTGATCGTGATCGCGGTGGTCGGTGCCGTGTTCGGTGGCGACGCGGCGCGGGGGCAGATCTTTGCGCAGATCTCCGGCCTGGTCGGCGCCAGCACGGCCAGCTCCATCGAGCAGTTGATCGCCAGCGTTGACCAGCCGGCCAAGGGCTGGATCGCCTCCGCGGTGGGGGTGGTGCTGATGCTCATCGGCGCCACCACCGTCTTCGCGGAACTGCAGTCGTCGCTGGACCAGATCTGGCGCGCCCCCGCACCTGCAACGAGCGGCGGCGTGTGGGCCTTGTTGCGTTCGCGGCTGCTGTCGTTCGGGCTGATCCTGGGAGTGGGCTTTCTTTTGATCGTGTCGCTGGTGGTCAGTGCCGGCATGGCCGTGTTCAACGCCTGGTGGTCGCCCTGGTTCGAGGCCTGGGCGGTGGTCGGCATGGCTCTGGACGGGGTGGTCAACTTCGCCTTGCTGACTGCGCTGTTCGCGATGATCTACAAATGGATGCCACGCGTGCGCGTGGCCTGGCGCGACGTGCTGGTGGGCGCCGCCTGCACCTCGCTGCTGTTCATGCTCGGCCGGGCCCTGATCGGCCTGTACATCGGCACGAGCGGCGTTGCATCGGCCTTTGGTGCGGCGGGATCGGTGGTGGCGGTGATGGTCTGGATTTACTACTCGGCCCAGATTTTTCTGATCGGTGCGGAGTTCACCTGGGCGTATTCGCACATCCTCGGGTCGAGCCGGCCGCCGCTGCGCACCTGACAGCCTGACAACCTGACGCTGGGCCACCCAGGCCCGAGTGGTGCGCGTACTATCGCGCGGCTCAAGCCCGTTTGCTTTGCCACCTGTGAGCTGGTCGTGATCCTCAGTTTCTACGAACGCGCGATCCGCATCAGGTACGCCTTTCCGCTGGTCGTGGCTGCGGCAGTTTTGCTGATGACACTCAACGAGCTGTCGTACCAGAACTCGCGGCGAACCCTGCGCAACGGCATTGCCTTGACCGATGCCCGCATCACATCCCAGCGCACCCTGCAGCTCCTGACCGACGCCGAACTGGCCGTGCGCGCCCAGATCGTCGATGGCGGCCAGGCGCCTCTCGAGCGCTTCAGGCTTGCGCAGCGCGAATTGCCGCTGGCCAGTGCGGCCACGTTCAGGCTGATCGCGGAGGTGGACGTCGCCGGCAGCATCGATGTGCATGGCTTGCAAAAGCAACTCGGCGAGCGCATGGCGGAGCTGGCCCGCAGCGTTGAGCTGATCGAGGCCGGGCAGCTCGACGCTGCACGCGCCTTGGTGGCGAAGGGCGACGTCGGGCTGCGCACCAGCACCACCCGCATCGCCCTGGAGCGCCTGCTCAGCGAGGCCGCGGCCCTGCAACAGGTGGCGCGCGTGACCCTGTACGACGCCATGAGCGCCAGCCGCTGGCTGGTGCACGGTTTGACCTTCCTGGTGGCCCTGGGCTTGTACGTTTTCATGCGTCAGGTCGGCCGCCTGGACGACGCCCGATTGCGCGAACGGCAGCGTCTCGAATCGCAGGTGGCCGAGCGCACCAGTGAACTAAGTGAACTGGCCTCGTACCTCATGACCGCCCGGGAGGACGAGCGCGGCCGGCTGGCCCGC
>JANOKY010000092.1:0-2555 GCA_031419635.1 Burkholderiales bacterium
GGCTCAGGACAGGCCTGGCCGACCAAACCCGTCACGATCGTCGTGCCATTCCCGCCCGGCGGCGGCACCGATGCCTTTGCGCGGCCGCTGTTCGCAGTGATGACCAAGAACGTCGGGCGCCAGTTCATCATCGACAACAAGGGCGGCGCGGGCGGCACGCTGGGTGCCAGCGTGGCCTCGCGCGCGGCGCCCGACGGCTACAGCTTCTTCATGGGTGCGGTGCACCACACCATCGCGCCGAGCATGTACCCCAAGCTCGACTACAACATCGAGAGCGACTTCATCCCGGTCGGCCTGATCTCGAGCGTGCCGCAGGTGATCGTGGTCAACCCGCAGCGCGTGGCCGCCAAGACCCTGCCCGAGCTGATCGACCACCTGCGCAAGAACCCGGGCAAGCTCAACTACGGCTCGGCCGGCAACGGCACTTCGCACCACCTGGCGGGCGAGCTGTTCAAGCTGCAGACCAAGACCTTCATCACCCACATCCCGTACCGCGGCGCGGGGCCTGCGCTGCAAGACCTGATCGCCGGCCAGGTCGACCTGATGTTCGACGGCCTGGGTTCGTCGGCCAATCACATCAAGGGCGGGCGCATCCGCGCCATCGCCGTGGCCTCGGCCAAGGCCGCGCCCGGTTTTGCCGAGCTGCCGTTGGCCAAGGCCAGCGGCGCGCCGAACTACGAGGTCGCCACCTGGTACGGCCTGTGGGCGCCCAAGGGCACGCCGCGCGAGGTGGTCGTGGCGATGCAGAACGAGATGAAGAAAGCGCTCAACGCCGACGAGATGAAGGCGATCTGGAATGGCCTGGGTGCGGAAACGCCGAACCTCTGGGGCGACGACTACGGCCGCTTCGTGTCGGCTGAAATCAAGCGCTGGGGCGAGGTCGTCAAAGCCTCGGGGGCGAAGCTGGACTGATGTCTGGAACCGTTCGTCTCGATGCGGGTGTTGCCGACGGCATCGCCCGCCTGACGCTGTCGCACCCCGGCAAGCTCAATGCCCTGTCGGTGGCGATGTGGCGCGAGTTGCGGGCGCATGTCGAAGCCCTGCCCGCCAGCACGCGGGTGCTGATCGTCTGCGGCGAAGGCGGCAACTTCGCGGCCGGCGGCGATATCGAAGAATTCCCCGACTTCCGCTTCGACGAGACCGCGCTCGCACGCTTTCACGAAGACGCGGTGCTGCCGGCGCTGCAAGCCATGCTCGCCTGCGACATGCCACTGGTGGCGCAGATCGAAGGCGCCTGCATCGGCGGCGGGCTCGAAGTGGCGGCCTGCTGCGACATCCGCATCGCCGCTGCCTCCAGCCGCTTCGGCGTGCCGATCGCCAAGCTGGGTTTTCCGATGGCGCCGGCCGAGCTCGAGATCGTCGCTGCCGCGATCGGCAGCACGACGCTGCGCGAGCTGCTGCTCGAAGCCCGCGTGCTCGACGCGGTGCAAGCGCGCGACCGCGGCCTGGCCACCCGTGTCGTGGCCGACGACCAGGTCGCGGCCGAGGCGCTGCACACCGCCGAGCGCATCGCCCAGCTCTCGCCGCAGGCGCTGCGCCTGAACAAGCGCGCACTGCGCGAGTTCGCAATGCCACGGCTGTCGAGCGCCGAACAACGTGCATCGCATTACCGCTACGCCGACAGCGCCGAGCACCGCGAAGGGCTGGCGGCGTTCAACGACAAACGACCTCCGCGATTCTGACCCCCGATGGCCCACAAGCAAAACCTCTTCACCGCGCTGCGCACCGCCTTCCCCGCAACCCTCGACGCCGTCGCGATCGAGACCTGCGACACGCCCGAACCGCTGTTCTACACCTGGCGCGACATCGACCGCGCCAGCGCGCGCATCGCCAACCTGCTGGCCTCGCTCGAGCTGCCCGAAGGCGCGCGCGTGGCCGCGCAAACTGACAAGAGCGTCGAGGCGCTGCTGCTGTACCTGGCCGTGCTGCGCGCCGGCTACGTCTACCTGCCGCTGAACACCGGCTACCAGTCGAGCGAGATCGCCTACTTCATCGGCAACGCCGAACCGAGCGTGGTGGTGTGCAGCGCGCGCAACTTCGCCTGGGTCAGCCCGCTGGCCTTCAAGGCCGGGGTGAAGAACGTCTTCACGCTGAACGACGACCGCAGCGGTAGCCTGCTGGAGCGCGCCGCCTGGCACAGCGACGAGCATGAGCCCGCGCCCAAGCAGGCCGACGAGCTGGCAGCGATTCTCTACACCAGCGGCACCACGGGGCGCAGCAAGGGCGCCATGCTGACGCACGGCAACCTGCTGTCCAACGCGCGCACGCTGCACGCCTATTGGGGCTGGCAGAGCAGCGATGTGCTGATCCACGCGCTGCCGGTGTTCCATGTGCATGGCCTGTTCGTGGCCAGCCACGGTGCGCTGCTGGCCGGCGCCAAGATGCTGTGGTTCAACAAGTTCGAGCCCAAGGCAACGATTGCGCAACTGCCGCGCGCAACGGTGTTCATGGGCGTGCCGACGCTGTACGTGCGCCTGCTCGCCGAGCCTGCGCTGAACCGCGCGGCCTGTGCGTCGATGCGTGTCTTCATCGCCGGTTCGGCGCCGCTGCTGCCC
>JANOKY010000093.1:0-2971 GCA_031419635.1 Burkholderiales bacterium
AAGGTGCTGAGCTGGTAGGCCTGCCAGGCGGCCTGCGGGATGTCGTCGAAGCCGATCACCGAGAGGTCTTGCGGCACGCGCCGGCCGCAATCCAGCCGCGCGGCGTCGAGAAAGCCCAGGGCCAGCAGGTCGGTGACGCAAAAGGCGCCGTCGATCCTGCCTTTGGCGAGCAGTTCCAGCGCAGCCTTGCGCCCCGCGGCGTAGTCGGTCGCGCCTTCTTGCCAGACCCGAACGGGCAGGCCCGCCTCGGCCGCCCGGTTCCGGAACGCCTGCAGGCGCCCCAACAGGCTCGAGGTCTGCGCCGCGCTGGACACGACGGCGAGCTTGCGGCAACCGGCAGCCAGC
This sequence comes from Burkholderiales bacterium, assembly GCA_031419635.1. GTDB lineage: Bacteria > Pseudomonadota > Gammaproteobacteria > Burkholderiales > Burkholderiaceae_C > CADEEN01. The sequence continues at coordinate 346 of JANOKY010000093.1, forward strand.
AAATGCTCCGCCGCCGCGCGGCCGCCCCCGGCGTTATCGGTGACCACGGTGTCGACGGCGAAGCCCGGCATCAGCCTGTTGACCAGGATCACCGGGACGCCGTTTTCCACGCACTCCTTGACGATGCGCGACGGCGGCGTGCCGTTCATCACGACGATCGCGCAGACGCGGTATTCGAGCACGCGTTCGATCAGGCTGCCCATGTCGCGATCGGCATTCGCGGCGTTGAGCAGCATGCACTGGAAGCCGTCCTCGATCAGCGCGGTCGACAGCGTGGCCAGGCATTCGGCGTGGAAAGGTTGCTGCAGGTCGGCAGCGACCAGGCCGACGAGGTTGGACCGGGCATGGTTGAGGCTGCGCGCGAGCCGGTTGACGCGGTAGCCCAGCTCGCCGGCAGCCTCGAGCACCCGCGCGCGAACCGGGTCGGACACGCTCGCTCCCGGCGTGAAGGTGCGCGAGACGGCCGAGCGCGACACCCCGGCGCGCTCCGCAATCTCGGCGGCGGTGACGAACGATCCGCGAATGCCCTGCTGGCTCATCGCCCGGCCCCCGAACGCCGCAATGGCACCGGTGCGCCAGCGACGGCCGCTCTTGCATTGACTTCGCGGGCGGCCAACGCCAGGTTGACGAGCTTTTTCCTGGCACTCGCGCGGCTCAGCTCGAGCATGCCGCAGTCGGGTGCCAGGATCAGCTGCCCCTTCGGGATATGGCGCAGCGCTTCGCGGGCGCGCGCCACTAGCGACTCGACACTCTCGACCTCGTTGTCGCCGACATCGACCACGCCGAGCATGACCGTCTTCTTGCCGATCGCATCCAGGATCGACAGATCCAGATGGCTCGCCGCACCCTCGATCGAAACGACATCCAACTTGGACTTGGACAGCCAGGCCAGGATGTCGCGGTAATAGTCCTGGTTGGCCTTGTAGCTGATGCCTTTGCGCTCGAGCGGCTTGTTCGGATAACCGCGGCAGATATGCACCACGTAGGTGGCCTGGTCTTCGAGCCCGGCAAAACAGCGTTCGAGCGCCTGCAGCCCCCAGGCCTGCGCTGCGTCGGGATGGCGCAGCAGCACGGGGTCGTCGAACTGGATCGTCCGGCAGCCGGCCTTGATCAGCGCCTGGACCTCATGATGAATCGCGTCGGCATAGTCGCAGGCCAGCCGCTTTCGATCGCCGCCGTAATATTCATCGGCCACGCAGTCGGCCACAGTGCTGGGCCCGGGGAGGTTGATCTTGGCGGCGCCGGCGGCGTGTTGCTTCGTGAACAAGAATTCATCGACCACCATCGGTCCGGCGTAGGTGATCTTGCCGGTGACGCGCGGCGCATTCTGTTGGGCGGTACCGCCGCGCATCGAAATGGGTTTGCGGTTGTGGATGTCGATGCCCCCGAGTTTGCTCAGGATGTGCATCACATAGTGGCCGCGCCTTTCTTCGCCATCGGTCACGATGTCGATGCCGGCCTGGTTCTGATCCTCGATCGCGGCCAGCGCGGCCTTGTCCAGCAGCCTTGTGAATTCGGCAGGCCCGACTTCATTGCGGCAACAGTCGAATGAGAAGCCGAAGCTGTCAAGCAGGGTGCGGCCGCTTTTCCGGTAGATATACCGCGGCTTGGGGTAGCTGCCGACGATGGCGGTCAGGACCTTGCGTTGGGTTGGCGTTTTCATCGCGGCCTGCACACGTGTGCAGGCACGGTAGCTCGATTTGCACGCGTGTGCAATAGGGGCGACGCGCAGGCTCCGGCGCGTCGTCAATCGAATCGTCACGCCCGACACCCGCGTCATGCCGGCCGGGGTTCCGCGCCGTAGCAGCTACGGCGAGAAGTGGAGCGCGGCACATAATGCCTCGTTGGCGCAGCCGCACCTGGGCATGTCCTTGCAGCAGCCTCTCCTGCTCAGGCGCCTGACTCAGCGCGTGGCCATGTATGCGGCAAAGAGCGGTGGGTGCAGGTCGCGCAAGGCGCAGCGGTGTTGCACGATCTCGCGGTGGCGTCCCTGCCGCTCCAGGCCCAGCAGTTCGACCATCAGGCGCATGCCGCGCTCGGCCTCGCTGTGCTGGCCCGCTTGCGCCGTTGCCAGGTGCGGCGCCAGGGCCGGCGTCTGGGTCAGCACCCAGGCCGGGAACCAGGCCAAGTCTGCAGCTTGGGCATCGGCGTCGAACTCGGCGTCGAAGCGCTTGCGCAGCCGCGTCAGCAGCGGGTCGTGCAAGTGGCCTAACAGCGCATCCAGGCGACTCGGCGCGAGCCAGGCCAACTCGGCGAGCAGAGCCCAGCAATCGTCGAGTCCGCCGAGCCGCAAGCGTGCGTCGAGCATCCAGGCCAGCGGTGCAGGGATGCGGCGCCACGACTCGATGCGCTCCACAGCCTGCACCGCGGCGTCCCAGTCGCCGCCGCGCAGCCACAGCGCGGCGGCATGGTCGTCCGGCCGCGCCGGGTTGAAGGGCAGGCGCTCGCAACGCGCCGCCAGTGCAGCCCACAGCGGGCGCAGCCACGCGTCGCCAGCCTGTGCCCCGAGCGCCTGCCGTGCAGCAGTTGCCACCTCTTGCGCCAGCGCGTGGCGCTCATGGCCCAGCGCATCGTGGTCGGGCAAGGGGCTGCCGTCGCGCTGCTCCAGCACGCGGGTCAACACGTC
>JANOKY010000094.1:0-2375 GCA_031419635.1 Burkholderiales bacterium
GCCTTGCCGCCGAGTTCGAGCAGCACCGGCTTCAAATGCTTGGCGCAGGCCAGCGCGCTGATGTTGCCCACACGGGTGGAGCCGTGGAGGTTGTCGCGCCGCACTGCCGGGTGCGCCACCATCGCCTCGACCACCCGGCCGGCATCGACCGGCGCGTTGGTGATGTAGTTGACGACGCCGGCCGGAAAACCCGCTTCCTGGAACGCCAGGGCGATCAACTGGTGCGTGCGCGGGCAGTTCTCGCTGCCCTTGAAGACGACCGTGTTGCCGCAGGCCAGCGGCGTGGCGATGGCGCGCACGCCCAGGATCACCGGTGCATTCCACGGCGCGATGCCCAGCACCACACCGGCCGGCTGGCGCAGGCCCAGCGCCAGCGAGCCGGGCACGTCGGACGGGATCACCTCGCCGGCCACCTGCGTCGTCAGCGATGCGGCCTCGCGGATCATGCCCGCCGCCAGCATCACGTTGAAGCCGGCCCACAGGGCGGTGGCGCCGGTTTCGGCCTGCATCGCCTGCACGAACTCGGGCGTCCGGGCCTGCAACGCGTCGGCGGCCTTGAGCAGCAATGCGCGCCGCTCGCCGGGGCCTGTCTGGCTCCAGGTCTTGAAGGCAACAGCGGCGGCCTGGACCGCGGCGATGGCATCGGCCTCGCTCGCCGCCGGCGCACGGGTGGCCACGCTGCCGTCGAGCGGGTTGAGGCGCTCGAAGGTGGCGCCCTTCTCGGCCGCGACGGCCTGGCCGTTGATGAGCATCGACAAGTCGGACATGGCGCTCTCCTACAGTTCACAGGAATGGCATGTTGCGCCAGCAATGGGCCCGCGTCGAGTGGTGAGCCTCAGCGGCTGCTGTCCGCCGCCAGCGACGCGATCGCGGCGTCCACGCCGCCGCGGCCGCAGGCGATGCGCTGCACCTGCATCGCCGCCTCCACGCCGGCCAGGCAGCCGAGGATCATCGCCTCGTTCATGTCGCCGAGGTGGCCGATGCGGAACACGCGGCCCGCCAGCGGGCCCAGGCCGCCGGCGACGGCCACCTGGAAACGCTCGCGGGCCACCGTGCGCAGGGCTTCGGGGTCGATACCCGCAGCCACCTCGATGGCCGTCACCGACACCGAGCGCGCGGCGGCCTCGCGGGTGAACACCCGCATCGCGCCGCCTTCGCCCCAGCAGCCGACGGCCGCATGCACCGCGCGCGCCAGGCGCGCGTGGCGCGCATGCACGTTGGCCAGGCCCTCCTGCGCGATCAAGCCGAGCGCCGCCTCGAGCCCGGCCAGATGCGCCATCGGCAGCGTGCCGCAGAACTTGCGGTACGGCAGATCGCTGCGGCGACGCTCCCAGTCCCAATAAAAGCGCGGCACCTTGGTGTTGCGCGCCACGGCCATAGCCCGTTCGTCGGCCGCCACGAAAGCCATGCCCGGCGGCAGCATCAAGCCCTTCTGCGAGGCCCCCATCACGACGTTGGCGCCCAGCGCATCCATCTCGAACGGCGCAGCGGCGAGCGAGGCCACCACGTCGACCACGAACAGCGCCGGGTGCGCGGCGGCATCGATGGCGCGGCGCAGCGCCGCCATGTCGCTCGTGGTGCCGCTGGCGGTGTCGGTGTGGACCGCGAACACGGCGGCGATGCGGTGCTGAGTGTCAGCGCGCAAGGCCGCTTCCACCGCGGCCTCGTCGATCGGCTGACCTTCCCCATACGGCGTGCGCACTGCAACGCCGCCATAGGCCTCGACCTGCTCGGCCCAGCCGTCGGAGAAGTGCCCGGTGCCCGGCACAAGCACCGCAGTGCCCTCGCCCACCAGGTTGGCGATCACCGCTTCCCAGCCGCCGTGGCCGTTGGCCGAGTAGAAGAACACTTCGGCGCGCTCGGTCTGCAGCAGCCGCTTCATTCCCGACTCGCAGGCCTCAATCAACTGCGCCACGCGCGGGTCGGCCAGATCGGTGGGCTGGCGCGCCATGGCCGCGATCACTTCGTCGGGCACATGCGTGGGGCCGGGGGAGTGCAGGAAGCGGATGCCAGGGATGCGGGGGGTGGGGTTCATGGTTCAACGCTGTTGGTTTCACCCAGGTCTGCGGCGATCAAGCGGAACTGTTCCAACGCCGCCTCCAGGTCATCCACGATCTCCTGCGCGATCACGTCAGGCGGCGGCAGGTTGTCGCTGTCGGCCAGGGTCTCGTCGCGCAGCCAGAAGATATCCCGGCTCGCCTTGTCGCGCGCCATCAGCTCGTCCACCTCGTAGCCGCGCCAGCGGCCGTCCGGATTCTCGGCACTCCAGGTCGGCGCGCGGTCGAAGCGGTTGGCGGCGTTGTAGAGCCGCACGAACTCGTCGAGGTCTTCGCGCTTGAGCGGGTTGGTCTTCAGCGTGAAGTGCTGGTTGGTGC
>JANOKY010000095.1:0-2678 GCA_031419635.1 Burkholderiales bacterium
GTCTTGTCGAAGATCGTCCCTGCGGTGACGCTGCATTGGTATCGGCACGCGCGGCAGCTCAGTCGTCCCCGAGACGTGCGCCCGGGGTCGTCCGCCATGCCGCACGCAGGGCAAACGAAACCACTTGGCCATCGAAGCTGCCCCAGATACGCCGCGCACGCCTCTTCGCTGGCGAACCAGTCCTCGAAGTCGCTCCACGTCGCGGGGTAATCCTCGCCAGCGGTAGGCTTGTCGCTGCTCACGGAGTGATGGTGAACGCTGCGGAGCTAAGTGGATAGCCCTTTAATATATCCAGTACGCGGAAAAACGCAAGCTCTCGCGACACCCTCAATACGCGCCACTGCCGGCACTGCCCGGTGCCAGATTCTCGAAGCGCGTCAGCGGCTTGAGAAAGGTCAGCTTGACGGTGCCGGTGGGCCCGTTGCGCTGCTTGGCGATACCGATCTCGGCCACGCCGGGCTCCTTGCTTTCCTTGTTGTAGTAGTCGTCGCGGTAGATGAACATGATGATGTCGGCGTCCTGCTCGATCGCGCCGGACTCGCGCAGGTCGCTCATCATCGGCCGCTTGTCGGGACGCGATTCGACGCTGCGGTTCAACTGCGACAGCGCGATCACCGGGCATTGCAGCTCCTTGGCCAGAGCCTTCAGGCCGCGCGAGATCTCGCCGATCTCGGTGGCCCGGTTCTCGTCGCCCGAACTGCTGCCGCTCATCAGTTGCAGGTAGTCCACCACCACCAACCCGAGCTTGCCGCATGGGCGCGCCTGGCGCCGGGCGCGTGCGCGCAGCTCGGACGAGTTGAGCGCGGCAGTCTCGTCGATGAAGACGCTGGCACTCTTCAACTTGTCGACGGCCTCGCTCAGGCGGCCCCATTCGTCGTCGCCGAGCTTGCCGGTGCGCAGGTTGCTCTGGTTGATGCGGCCGAGCGAGCCGACCATGCGCAGCGCCAGTTGCGAAGCGCCCATTTCCATCGAGAACACCGCCACCGGCAGGCCCTCGTTGACGGCCACGTTCTCGGCGATGTTGAGCGCAAACGCAGTCTTGCCCATCGACGGCCGCGCTGCCAGCACGATCAGGTCACCGGCCTGCAAGCCGGCGGTCAGGCGGTCGAGATCGTAGAAGCCGGTGCGCACGCCGGTGACTTCCTCGGCGCCGTTCTCGTGCAGCTCGGTGACGCGGTCAATCAACTGCACCACCAACTGGTCCATGCTCTGGAAGCCCTGCTTGGTGCGCGAGCCCTCTTCGCCGATCTTGAAGATGCGGCCCTCAGCTTCATCGAGGATCTGGCTCACCGCCCGGCCCTGCGGGTTGAAGGCGTTGGTGGCGATCTCGTCGCTGGCTTCGATCAGCTTTCTGAGCACGGCGCGCTCGCGCACGATCTCGGCGTAACGGCGCAGGTTGGCGGCACTCGGCACGCTCTGCGCCAGCGCGTTGAGGTAGGCGATGCCGCCGCACTCTTCGGCCTTGCCCAGGCTCTGCATCTGCTCGAAGACGGTGATCACGTCGGCCGGCTTGGTGGCATTGACCAACGCGCCGATCGCGGCGTAGATCACCTTGTGCTCGTAGCGGTAGAAATCGCTGGCGGTCAGCAAATCACCAGCGCGGTCCCAGGCGCTGTTGTCCAGCAGCAGGCCGCCGAGCACGCTTTGCTCGGCTTCGATCGAGTGCGGCGGCACGCGCAGGCGCGCGACTTCCTCGTCGCGCGGCGCGTTGCTGTCACGGGTGGAAAAGACGGCTGACATGGCAAGCGGCCGATCATAAGACCCGGCGCGGGCCGGGCTTGTGGGCAAGTCTGTGGATGAACACGGGGCATCGCGGTATAACGTGCCGCGCAATGGCAAAGGGCCGGCAGTGCCGGCCCTTCGAGGCGGTTGAAGCCGGCAGGGTCAGTCGACTTCGCCGACCACCACCACCTTCACGTCGGCGCGCACATCGGTGTGCAGCGACACGGTGATCGTCTGCTCGCCCACCGTCTTCAGCGGGCCGTTGGGCATGCGGATGCCGGCCTTGGGCACGTCGAAGCCGAGCTTCTTCAGGCCGTCGGAGATGTCGGCATTGGTGACCGAGCCGAACAGGCGGCCGTCGACGCCGGCCTTCTGTGCGATCGTCACCGTCTTGCCGTTCAGCGTATCGGCCAGCGCTTGCGCGGCGGCCAGCTTGTCGGAGGCAACTTTTTCGAGCTCGACACGCTTGACCTCGAACTCCTTGATCGCCGATTCGGTGGCGCGGCGCGCCTGGCGCGTCGGGATCAGGAAGTTGCGGGCGAAACCGTCTTTGACCTTGACGACATCGCCGAGGTTGCCGAGGTTGGCGACTTTTTCCAGCAGGATGATTTGCATGGTGTGGTGCTCCTCAACCCTTGTGCTGGTCGCTGTACGGCAGCAGCGCGAGGAAGCGCGCGCGCTTGATCGCGGTCGTCAACTGGCGCTGGAAGAAAGCGCGGGTGCCGGTCAGGCGGGCCGGCGTGATCTTGCCGTTCTCGCCGACGAAATCGCGCAGCGTGTCGACATCCTTGTAGTCGATGCGCTCGACGCCGGCAACGGTGAAGCGGCAGAAGCGTTTGCGGCGGAACAGCAGCGATTGCGTGTTGCGCTTGGGTTTGCGGTCCTTCGAGAACCGGCCTTTACCACGTGGCGGGGGCATAGTGTGATCTCCTGAAAATCTAGAAAACGAACAGTTC
>JANOKY010000096.1:0-9534 GCA_031419635.1 Burkholderiales bacterium
GCCCGGCGCAACGCCGAAGTAGCCGGCCTCGGGGTTGATGGCATAAAGGCGGCCATCGGCGCCGGGCTTGATCCAGGCGATGTCGTCGCCGACGGTCGTGACCTGCCAGCCCTCGAAGCCGGCCGGCGGGACCAGCATCGCGAAGTTGGTCTTGCCACAGGCGCTGGGGAATGCGGCAGCGACATGGTGCTTGCGGCCTTCGGGCGAGGTCACGCCCAGGATCAGCAAGTGCTCGGCGAGCCAGCCTTGCTTGCGCCCCATCGTCGAGGCGATCCGCAGCGCGAAGCATTTCTTGCCCAGCAGCGCATTGCCGCCGTAGCCCGAGCCGTAGCTCCAGATCTCCTGCGTCTCGGGGTAATGGACGATGTACTTGGTTTCGTTGCAGGGCCAGCGCACATCGCTTTGACCCTCGGCCAGCGGCTTGCCCACGGTGTGCACGCAGGGCACGAAGGCGCCGTCGCTGCCCAGCACCTCGAGCACCGGCCGGCCCATGCGCGTCATCAGCCGCATGTTCACCGCCACATACGGGCTGTCGGAGAGTTCGACGCCGATGTGCGCGATCGGCGAGCCCAGCGGGCCCATCGAGAACGGCACCACGTACAGCGTGCGGCCACGCATCGCGCCCTTGAACAGCGCCGGCGTGCCGTCGGCCTGGCCGGTTTGCAGGATGCGGCGCATTTCGGCCGGCGCCATCCAGTGGTTGGTCGGGCCGGCGTCGTCGGCGCTCTCGCTACAGATGAAGGTGCGGTCTTCGACCCGCGCCACGTCGCTCGGGTCGCTGTTGGCGGCGTAGCTGTTGGGGTGCAGCGCGGGGTTCAGTCGCTGCATCGTGCCGGCATCGACCAATTGCTGGCACAGGCGGTCGTACTCTTGCTCGCTGCCATCGCACCAGTACACCTCGCGGGCCTCGGTCAGGGCCGCAATCTCGGCCACCCAGCCAGTCAGCCGGGCGTGTTGGACATGGGCAGGCACGTTCAGGCGCAAGCCTTCTAGCGCAGGGCGGTTCATGGGCGGGGCTCCAATCATGGGGATGTCGATTAGCGGAAATGGGCGAACCTCGGCAGTGCCGCGGGGCTCGCCCAATGCCGCGTGGTTTCACGCGGGTACAGAGCGCAGAACGGCCGCTCAGGGCAGGGCATTGTGAGTCGAGTGTAATCAGCCGGTAACCACCGCAAGGCCGGGGGTCATGCGTTTGCGCAAGCCCGCCGGGCCCCCGGAGTGCAGGGGCGGGCGACAATCGCCCGCGATGCGATTGACCAGGGTCAACAAGAGACGCCGAGCGCTGTTGCTCCTGGCCGCGGCGACGCTGGTCGGCTGCGGCAAACGCAAGGCCGTACCGGGCCAGGCCCTGCCTGCTGGAGCGACGGTACTGGCGCTGGGCGACTCGATCACCGACGGCACAGGCGCCGCACCCGAGGCGGCGTACCCAGCGCAACTGGCGCGCGCCACCGGCTGGAACGTCGTCAACGGCGGCGTGCCGGGCGACACCTCGGCGCAGGCCCTGGCCCGGCTGCCGGCCCTGTTGGCCGAGCACCAGCCGGCGCTGGTGATCGTCAGCATCGGCGGCAACGACTTCCTGCGCCGGCTGCCTGACGCCGACACCGAAGCCCACCTGCGCCGCAGCGTCGCGCTGGCGCGCGCAGCCGGCGCGCAAGTGCTGCTGGTGGCGGTGCCACGGCCGACCCTGGCCGCGGCCATTGGCGCCGGCCTGTCCGACCACCCCTTGTACGAAAAACTCGCCACCGAACTGGCGCTGCCGCTGCATGCCGGCGGCTGGGCCCACGTGCTCGGCGACGAGACACTGAAGTCGGATCAGATCCACGCCAATGGCGAGGGCTACCGCGTCTTCGTCGAAGGCCTGGCGACGAGCTTGCGCGCAGCCGGCCTGCTGCGCTGACGCAGCCGCTACAGTGCGCCACCGATGCTCGCCTACCGCCACGCCTTCCACGCCGGCAACCATGCCGATGTGCTCAAACACCTGGTGCTGGCCCAAGTGCTCACGCACATGGCGGCCAAGGACAAGCCCTACACCCTGATCGACACCCACGCGGGCGCGGGCGGCTACTCGCTCGAGGGCCGCTACGCCCACACCAAGGACGAGTACCAGACCGGCATCGACAAGCTCTACCAGCGCGACGATCTGCCTCAGCCGGTCGCCGACTACGTGGCCCTGGTACGCGAGTTCAACGGCGGCGGCTCGCTCGAGCAATACCCCGGCTCGCCGGCCATCGCCAACCTGCTGCTGCGCGTCGACGACCGCCTGCGCCTGTATGAACTGCACCCTACCGACGAGCGCATCCTGCGTGCCTTTCTGGGCAGCCGGCCGCACACCGACGTGTTCCTGGGCGACGGCTTCACCGCCCTGCCCAAGCAAATGCCGCCGCCGTCGCGCCGCGGCGTGGTGCTGATCGATCCGTCGTACGAGATGAAATCCGACTACACCAAGGTGCTGGCCGCCGTGCGTGAAACGCTCGAGCGCTTTGCCTCGGCCGTGGTGCTGGTGTGGATACCGCAACTGCGCACGCTCGACTCGCAGCAGTTGCCGCAACGCCTGCAGAACACCGCCGCCAAGGCCGCGCCCAAGGGCTGGCTGCATGCGCGGCTCACCGTGGCCGCGCCCGATGCGCGCGGCTTCGGTTTGCTCGGCAGTTCGATGTTCGTCATCAACCCGCCGCATGGCCTGCACGACACGCTGCGCGAGGTGCTGCCCTTCCTGGTCGAGGAACTCGGCCAGTTCGACGGCGCGAACTTCCTGCTCGAACAGCAGGCGGCGTGACTACTCGCTCCCCGGCACGCGCTTGAGATCCCTGAAAGCCTCGAACAACCACGAGCGCATGCCGATCAGCAGGGTGTACGGCCGCTTCTGATTGGCCGGCAGCTTCTGGTCGGCCAGGTGCTGCTGCGCAAAGTCCTGCGCCACGCGCGCCAGCCGTTCGTTGAAGGCATTGGCAAGGCTCCTGCCGATCTGGCCGTGCACCAGCATAAGCAACTCGCCCTCGCCGTCGAAGCCGGTGTCGAAATAGTCGTCGACCACATGGCCGCGGAAGTAGCTCATCACCGGCCCGCGCGGGCGCCAGCGGAAGGTCTTGGCCAGCAACAGGCGGTAGCGGTTCATCGGCCGCAGCTCGATCACGCCCAGGCGGTCGAGCTGGGTCAGGTACTTCACCGCGTCGGCCTCGCTGTAGGTGTAGGTGGCGACGATCTGGTCGGCCGTCCATTGCGAGAGGCAACAGATCGCCATCAGCAGCAGCCTGGGGTCGCCGACCACCGCCTGCTCCTGCTCCAGCGTCAGCTCACGGCGCAACGGCTGGGCATCGGCGATGCGCCGCGCCAGATCGGCGAAGTCCATCCGCAGTACTCGCAGCACCTCGTCGATGCGCGACAGCGGCATGTCGGCCTGCGCGAACATGCGCTTGACACTCGACTCGGCCAGGCCCAACTGCGGCGCCAGGTCGGCGTAGGTGATGCCGGCCGACTTCAACTCGGCCTTCAGCGCAGCGATCAGGTCTTTGGTCGATGACACGCCGTGTCTCCCGTTTGACGACAGCGGTATCGTTCGGCAATACCGCGCGGCGACTCTAGCAGCGACCCGCCCGACTTCGCTGGCGCGGCGCGCATGCGGCCGCCAGCATGCGCTCCTCGCTGACTCATCGCTGCCATGACCGACCATCCGCATCCCTTCACCCGCCGCCGCCTGCTGTGCTGCGGCGCCGCGGCCGCCTCGGGCTTGTTCACGTCGCTCGGCGCGCGCGCCACTGCACCGTGGATCAACCCTTGCCTGAGCCCGCTGCCCGAACGCCTGGCGCGCCATGAGCTGGTACTTGCCGCCTTCGAGGGCCTGGACGCCAATGCGTTGTGGGACGTGCACGCGCACCTGCTCGGCACCGGCGACAGTGGCTCGGGTTGCAGCGTGCATCCCGCCATGCACCAGTGGTGGCGGCCGGTGGACGTGTTGCGCCGGCATGCGATCCTGAACGCGGCCTGCGTCGCACCCGATGCGGCGTCGATCGACCGCGCCTACGTCGAACGCCTGCTCGGCCACACCGCCTCCTTCCCCACCGGCGCGCGCTGGCTGCTGTTTGCCTTCGACCATGCGCATGACGACGCGGGCACACCCGACCCTGACGCCAGCACCTTCCATGTACCCGACGGCTACGCCGCGTCGATTGCCGCCGAGCATCCGCAGCGCTTCGGCTGGGTGGCCTCGATCCACCCCTACGCGGCCGATGCGCCGGCACGCCTCGATGCCGCGATCGCGCGAGGCGCGCTGGCCATCAAGTGGTTGCCCAGCGCGATGAACATCGACCTGCGTGACGCGCGCTGCCGCCCGTTCTACGACCGCCTGGCCGCGAGCCGCCTTCCACTCGTCGTGCATTGCGGTGAAGAGAAAGCCGTGCCCGGCGCCGGCCGCGACGAGCTCGGCAACCCGTTGCACGCGCGCGCAGCGCTCGAACGTGGCGTGCGCGTGCTGATGGCGCATTGCGCCTCGCTCGGTCATGCGCATGACCTCGACCGCCGCTCGGCGCCACGCATCGCCGCCTTCGAGCTGTTCGCGCGCCTGATGGACGAGCGCGCGCACGACAAGCTGCTGCTCGGCGACATCTCGGCGCTGTTCCAGATCAACCGCCCGGCCGCGCTGCAACGCCGCGTCATCGAGCGCAGCGATTGGCACCCGCGCCTGCTGCACGGCTCCGACCACCCGCTGCCCGGCGTGATGCCGCTGTACCGCAGCCAGCGGCTGGCGGGTGCCGGGATGCTCGACGCAACGGCAGCGCCGGTGCTCGACGAGATCCGCAGCTACAACCCGCTGCTGTTCGATTTCGTCTTGAAGCGCCACGCGCACAGTGGCGGCCAGCGCCTGGCGAATGCCGTTTTCGACACCCGCCGCCATTTCTCGTCAGCCGCGCGCTGAAGCCCTGGCAACATCACCCCCGGCAGGAGGCCCGCCCACCGTGAGCGCAACACAAGACCACCCGAATCAATTCGCCCTGCTGCGCCAGCGCCGCTTCGCGCCTTTTTTCTGGACCCAGTTCCTCGGCGCGGCCAACGACAACCTGTTCAAGTTCGCGTTCACGGTTCTCGTCACCTACCAGTTGCAACTGCAATGGCTGCCGCCCGCGCTGGCCGGCCTGGTGATCGGGGCACTGTTCATCCTGCCCTTCCTGCTGTTCTCGGCCACCGCCGGCCAGCTCGCCGACAAGTACGACAAGACGCTGTTGATCCGCTTCGTCAAGACGCTCGAGATCGGCATCATGGCGCTGGCCGCGTGGGGCTTTTACGCCATCAATGTGCCCGCACTACTGTCCTGCGTGTTCCTGCTCGGCGTGCACTCCACGCTGTTCGGCCCGGTCAAGTTCGCCTACCTGCCGCAGCATCTGTCCGAGCGCGAACTCACCGGCGGCAACGGCATGGTCGAGATGGGCACCTTCGTTGCCATCCTGCTCGGCAACGTGGTCGGCGGGCTGTTGATCGCGGTGCCCGAGGTCGGCGCGCACCAGGTCGCCGTCGCCTGCGGGCTGCTGGCCCTCCTCGGCCGCGTCACGGCGCAATGGGTGCCGGCCTCGCCGGCCACCGATGCGACGTTGAAGATCAACTGGAACCCGGTCAGCGAAACCTGGCGCAACCTCAAGCTCGCGCATGGCAACCTGGTGGTCTTCCGCTCGCTGCTCGGCATCTCCTGGATGTGGTTCTTCGGCGCCGCCTTTCTGTCCAACTTCCCGGCCTTCGCCAAGGAGGTGCTGCACGGCAACGAGCAGGTGGCTTCGCTGCTGCTGGTGGTGTTTTCGCTCGGCATCGGCACCGGCTCGCTGCTGTGCGAGACGCTCTCGCGCCGGCATGTCGAGATTGGCCTGGTGCCGCTGGGCGCCCTCGGCATGAGCGTGTTCGCGGTCGACCTGTACTTCGCGTCGCGCGGCTTGCCGCCCTCGGCCACGCAGGCCATCACCCAATTCATCGCCCAGCCGGCTCTAACCGTGCGCGAGTTCGTCGCTCACGCGCCGAACGTGCGCGTGATGGCCGACCTCGCCCTGCTCTCGCTCTTCGCCGGCCTGTACAGCGTGCCGATGTACGCGCTGATCCAGTTGCGCAGCCAGCCGACCCACCGCGCCCGCATCATTGCCGCCAACAACATCTTGAACGCCGTGTTCATGATCGCCAGCTCGCTGCTCGCGGGGCTGATGCTCAAAGCCGGCGCCACGGTGCCGCAGGTGTTCCTGGCCATCGGCCTGGCCAACGCGGTGGTGGCCTTCTACATCTTCATGCTGGTGCCCGAGTACCTGCTGCGCTTCGTTGCCTTCATCGCTTCGCGCATCGTCTACCGCTTCAAGGTCAGCGGCGACGAACACATCCCGGTGCAGGGCGCGGCGATCCTCGTCTGCAACCACGTCAGCTTCATCGACGCGGTGCTGCTGATGGCCGCCAGCCCGCGGCCGATCCGCTTCATCATGGACCACCAGATCTTCCGCATCCCCGTGCTCGGCACGCTGTTCCGCCTGGCCAAGGCGATTCCGATCGCGCCGCAAAAGGTCGATGCCGCAACCTACGAAAACGCCTTCGCCGAAGCTCGCCGCGTGCTCGACGACGGCCAACTGCTGTGCATTTTTCCCGAGGGCGGCATCACCCGCGACGGTACCCTTCAGCCGTTCAAGGGCGGCATCATGAAAATCCTCGAAACGCACCCTGTGCCCGTCGTGCCGATCGCCTTGCGCAACCTCTGGGGCTCGTTCTTCTCGCGCGCCGAACAGGGCGGCGCAATGACGCGGCCGTTTCGCCGCGGCGCCTTCAGCCGCGTCGGCCTGGTGGCGGGGCCACCGGTGCCCGCGGCCGAGGTCAGCCCGGAGCACCTGCATCGGCGCGTAGAACAGTTGCTCGCCGCCTGAGCCAGGAAGCCGCGAATCGATGGCCCTGTCACTGAGCCGCGCCGCCGCAGTGCGCGTCGCCCCCTTCGCGCTGTTCATGGCCCTGCTTGCGCTGCGCGGTGCAGCGCCGGCCGACGGCTCCTGGGGCTTCGATCCGCGCTGGATCTACGGCGTCACCGTGCTCGCGGTCGGTGCCCTGCTGTTGTTCTTCTGGCGCGATTACGGCGAGCTGGCGCGGCAGACGCGGCCCGATGCGCGCGAGGCGCTGCTGGCCGTCACCGTCGGCGCGGTCGTCTTCGCGCTGTGGACCCAGCTCGACGCGAAGTGGATGACGCTGGGTGAACCGAGCGCCGGCTTCGTGCCCCTCACCGCCGCGGGCGCGCTCGACTGGCCCTTGATCGCCCTGCGCTGGGCCGGCGCTGCGCTGCTGGTGCCGCTGATGGAAGAGCTGTTCTGGCGCTCGTTCCTGATGCGCTGGATTGCGCAGCCGGTGTTCGAAGGCGTCGATCCGCAGCGCGTGGGTTTGAAGGCGATCGTGCTGTCGACCTTCGTCTTCACCCTGGCCCACACCCTGTGGCTGGCCGCCGTGGTCGCCGGCCTGGCCTACGCGTGGCTGTATGTGCGCAGCGGCAAGCTGTGGCTGCCGGTGATCGCCCACGCGGTCACCAACGGCGCGCTCGGCGTGTGGGTGGTGGCGACGGGCCACTGGCGCTTTTGGTGATCATCCCGCGCTGCGCCAGCGCGCGAGCCGCTGCGCCACCCGCCGCTTGACCACCCGCCCGACACGCCAGGCCCACGAGGCGCGAACCTGCACCAGCAGGGCTGCCTTCCACGCCGTCCAGCGTCCGTGCCAGCGCGCGAACCAGGCCAGTTGCATCAGGGCGGGCTGCGTCAAGGTGAACAGCCGCGCCAGCAGTGCCGTACCGGCCAGCTTGGCGACGACGATCAGCAACACGCCGAGCAGCGCCTGGCCCTGGCCGATCAGCCACAGCGCCAGCAGCTTGATCGGCAGCAGCGCCAGCGCCGGGACGAAGAACACCGCCAGCGCCGCCCACGGCGGCAGCGCCGCGATGCGCCGCTCGAGCCAGGCCAGCGGCGGCAGCCGAGCGATCCTTGCAGCCAGGCGCTGCAAGGGCTCCCAACCCGAGTCCTCGAACAGGATCAGCAGCGCCAGCAGCGCTTCGAAGCTTCGGCGCAGCCAGCGCAACATCAGTCGATGCCGCGGGCGCGGTCGGTCTTGAATTGCACGCGCCAGGCCTCGAAGCGCCCGGCGTCGAGCGCGTCACGCACTTCGCGCATCAGGTTGACGTAGTAGTGCAGGTTGTGGATCGTGGCCAGCATCGGCCCGAGCATCTCGCCGCAGCGGTCGAGGTGGTGCAGGTAGGCGCGCGAGAAACCCCCGCCGGTCGAGGCCCCTGATGCTGCGCAGGCGTGGCAGGCACAAGTCGGGTCGATCGGCCGCTCATCTTCGCGGTAGCGCGCATTGCGCAGCCGCAGGTCGCCGAAGCGCGTGAACAGGTGGCCGTTGCGCGCATTGCGCGTGGGCATCACGCAGTCGAACATGTCGACGCCATCGGCGACACCCTGCACCAGGTCTTCGGGCGTGCCCACCCCCATCAGGTAGCGCGGCTTGTGCGCCGGCAGGCGGTGCGGCGTGTGCGCCATGATGCGCAGCATCTCGTCCTTGGGCTCGCCGACGCTGACGCCGCCGACCGCGTAGCCGGGCAAGTCCATCGCCATCAGCGCGTCGAGCGAGGCCTCGCGAAGGTTGTCGAACATGCCGCCTTGAACGATGCCGAACAGCGCGTTCGGGTTCTCCAGCCGCGTGAATTCGCTGCGGCAGCGCTCGGCCCAGCGCAGGCTCAGTTCCATCGACGTGCGCGCCTCGGCCTCGGTGGTCGGGTGGCCGTTGCTTTCGTAAGGCGTGCACTCGTCGAACTGCATCACGATGTCGCTGTTCAACACGCTCTGGATCTGCATCGAGACTTCGGGCGTCAGCAGCAGCTTGTCGCCATTCACAGGTGACGCGAACTTGACGCCCTCTTCGCTGATCTTCCTCATCTCGCCTAGCGACCAGACCTGGAAGCCACCGCTGTCGGTGAGGATCGGTTGGGTCCAGGCCTCGAAGCGGTGCAGGCCGCCGAACTTTTTCAGCACCTCGACTCCGGGCCGCAGCCAGAGGTGAAAGGTGTTGCCCAGGATGATCTCGGCGCCCATCTCGGCCAGCGAGCGCGGCATCACGCCCTTGACGGTGCCATAGGTGCCCACCGGCATGAACACCGGCGTTTGCACCACACCATGGTTGAGCGTCATCCGCCCGCGGCGGGCGCGGCCCTCGGTGGCCACCAGTTCGAACGTCAGCATCGCGGCGATTGTCGCCGTGCCGCTCAGGGCCGGGCAGAGCGCGCCAGCAGCATCGCATCGCCGTAGCTGAAGAAACGGTAGCGGGCTTCGACGGCGTGGCGGTACAGCGCCATCACATGGGCGTGGCCGGCGAAGGCCGACACCAGCATCATCAACGTGCTCTTGGGCAGGTGAAAGTTGGTCAGCAGCGCATCGACGACGCGGAACTCGAAGCCGGGGGTGATGAAGATGTCGGTCTCGCCGCGCGCGGCTTGCAGCGTGCCGGTGTCGCGTGCCGCCGATTCGAGCGAGCGCACGCTGGTGGTGCCGACCG
>JANOKY010000097.1:0-5379 GCA_031419635.1 Burkholderiales bacterium
TCGCCCACGAATTGACCCATGAAGGCATTCAGTTTGGCGTCGTCGATGGCCATGGCCTCTCCTTTCGGCGGCCTTGCGGCCACACGGTTGAACTCCTAGACTCGGAGCGTCGCCGATCCGATGCGCGCAGTTTCCCGCCGCTGCGCGGCGCCACTCAATACGCAGCTTTGCGTACCTGTCCTGCAATGAAGCACCTGACCCGCAACGACTACGCCGCTGCCCTCGCACTGGTGGCGCGGCTGGAGCCTGCGGCCGGCGATGCGCGGACTTTTGCGAATGAGGCCGTGCTCACGCTGACCGAATTCGTTGCCTCGGAGCTGACCACGCTGTCCGACTGCGATCTCGTCACCGGGCAGCGCCACGTCGTGGGCCTGCCGGGCGTGCGTCTGGGCGAGCGCGACATCGAATCCTTCGACCGCCACTTCTTCGAGCATCCGCTGGTGCGCTACCACGGCTTCGAGGGCGGGCGCGTGACGCGGCGCATTTCCGATTCGCTCAGCCGCAGCGAATTCCGGCGCAGCGCGATCTACGCCGACTACTACCAGCGCGTCGGCCTCGAGCACACCGTTGCGGTGCCGCTGCTGATCGACGCTCGCAGGCTGGTCAGCCTGGTGCTGAACCGCCGCGGCCTGGATTTCAGTGAGCGTGATTGCGAGCGGCTCGAGCTGTTGCGCCCGCACCTGGCCTTTCTTTACCGGCAGTCGCGCCAGCATGACGCCAACCCATGCGTCAGCGACGCGCCGCCTGCGGGGTCCGTGCCTGCGCCCGCCGAACTTGAATCGCTGACGCCGCGTGAGAACGAAGTGCTGCACTGGCTGGCCCGTGGCAAGACGGATGCGGATATCGCCGCGGTGCTGGGCCTGAGTCCGCGCACGGTGCAAAAACACCTGGAACACATCTACATCAAGCTCGGGGTGGAGACGCGCACGGCGGCGGTCATGCGCACCTTGGCAACGCGCTTGCCGCATTAGCCGGCCTGTCGTTGCCGTCTGCCGGGATGGCGCCGGCCTGGCGCCGGCATGGCGCAAGAGGGCCGCGCGGGGCCCTCGCTTACCATCGCCGTGCCAATGACCGAGACCGTTGCATCCCCCTCCGCCACTGCCCAACAGGTGCTGCACGAGGTCTTCGGCTCCAGCGCCTTCCGCGGCTTGCAGGCCGACGTGGTCGACCATGTCATCGGCGGCGGCGACGCGCTGGTGCTGATGCCCACCGGCGGGGGAAAAAGCCTGTGCTACCAGGTGCCGGCCATCGTGCGCCACCGCGGCGGCCGCGGCGTGGCGGTGGTGGTGAGCCCGCTGATCGCGCTGATGCACGACCAGGTTGGCGCGCTCGAAGAGGCTGGCGTGCACGCGGCCTTCCTCAACTCCACGCTCAGCAGCGACGAAGCCCAGCGCATCGAGCGCGAGTTGCGCTCGGGCCGGCTGGTGTTGCTCTACGCCGCGCCCGAGCGCCTGCTGACGCCGCGCTTTCTGGCGATGCTCGATTCGCTGCACGAGCGCAGCCTGCTCAGCCTGTTCGCGATCGACGAGGCGCATTGCGTCAGCCAGTGGGGCCACGACTTCCGCGAGGAATACCTGGGGCTGTCGATCCTGCACGAGCGCTTTGCCGACGTGCCGCGCATCGCGCTCACGGCCACCGCCGACCACATCACCCGCGCCGACATCGTGGCGCGGCTGGCGCTGGGCGACGCGCGCACCTTCATCGACAGCTTCGACCGCCCCAACATCCGCTACGCCATCGTCGAGAAAGACGAGCCGCGGCGCCAGTTGCTGCGCTTCATCCGCGACGAGCACGACGGCGAGGCCGGCATCGTCTACTGCGCCACGCGCAAGCGGGTCGAAGAAACGGCCGAGATGCTCAACACCGAAGGCGTCAGCGCCCTGCCGTACCACGCCGGCCTGGATGCCGGCATGCGCCAGCGCCACCAGGACCGCTTCCTGCGCGAGGAGGCCGTCGTGATGGTGGCCACCATCGCCTTCGGCATGGGCATCGACAAGCCCGACGTGCGCTTCGTTGCCCACCTGGACCTGCCGAAGAACATCGAGGCCTACTACCAGGAGACCGGCCGCGCCGGCCGCGATGGCGCGCCGGCCGATGCCTGGATGGTCTACGGCCTGCAAGACGTGGTGAACCAGCGCCGCATGATCGACGAGAGCCCGGCGGGCGAAGAGTTCAAGCGCGTGCAGCGCGGCAAGCTCGACGCCCTGCTGGCGCTGGCCGAAGCGCACGACTGTCGGCGCGTGCGCCTGCTCGGCTATTTCGGTGAGGCGTATCGCGCACCGCCCGCCGCCGGGCCGCCCCAAGGCGGGCAGCGCCCCCTCGGGGGGCCGCGAGAGCACGAAGTGCCGAGCTTGGGGGCCACATGCGGCAATTGCGACAACTGCCTGACCAACCCCGACACCTGGGACGGCACCGAGGCGGCGAGAAAGCTCTTGTCGTGCATCTACCGCTTCCACACCGTCAGCGGCATCGGCTTCGGCGCCGGCCACCTGATCGACGTGCTGCGCGGCAAGGTGACCGACAAGGTGACGCAGCACGGCCACCAGCGCCTGTCGACCTTCGGCATCGGTGCCGACCTCGACGAGGGGCGCTGGCGCGGTGTGCTGCGCCAGCTCGTCGCCTTGGGCCATGTGGTGCCCGAGGGCGACTACAACACGCTGGCGCTGACCGACGGTGCGCGTGCGGTGTTGAAGGGCGGGGTGCCGATCGTGCTGCGCGTGCCGCGCCCGACGCCGCCGCGTGCCCGGCTGCGCAAGGAGCGCGTCGGCGCGCCGGGCCGCGCGCCGGCCGCGGCTGCCGAGCTCGAGCCTGGCGCGCAGATGCGCTTTGCGGCGCTGAAGGCCTGGCGCGCCGAAGTCGCGCGCGAACACAACCTGCCGGCCTACATCGTCTTCCACGATGCCGTGCTGGCCGCGATGGCGCGCGAGCAGCCGGCCACGCTCGACGAGCTGGCCGGCATCAGCGGTGTGGGCGCGAAGAAGCTCGATGCCTATGGACGCGAGATCCTGCGCGTGCTCGCCGACAGCTAGGCGCTCCGTAAACTCCGCGCGCAGCCGCCAATCGTCAACAGGCCCCTTCCGTGGCTCTCCATCCGCTTCTTCCCGCATCGCCATACGTGGTACTCGACCCGGCGCACCGTTGGTTTCCGGCCGACGAGGCCCTGCGCGCGAGTTCATACGAACGCCTGATCCCGCCGCTGGTGGCGCAGGTGCGGGCCGAAGTCAAAGCCTGGCGTGACGGCGGCTACGCCGGAGCATCGGCCACTTCGCTTGCGTTGCTGCGCTGGTGGTTCGATACAGACCACATGGCCGAGCAGCGCGACGGCACCCGCGAGCCGTTCCGCTACTACTTCGCGCAGCGCGAAGCGGTCGAAACCGTGATCTGGCTGTACGACGTGCGCGGCGCGCGCGACAAGTTCGACCTGATGCGCTATTCGTCGAAGGGTGAGATCAGTCCGAGCGACTTCCCTGAAGATTGGCCGCGCTACGTCGTCAAGATGGCCACTGGCGCGGGCAAGACCAAGGTGCTGTCGCTGCTGATCGCGTGGAGCTTCTTTCATCGCAGCTACGAGACAGGCTCCGACCTCGCGCGCAACTTTCTGCTCATTGCGCCCAACATCATTGTGCTCGACCGCCTGCGCGCCGATTTCGATGGCCTGCGCATCTTCTTCAACGACCCGGTGCTGCCTGACAACGGCCATGCTGGCCGTAGCTGGCGCGACGATTTCCAGCTCAGCCTGCATCTACAGGACGACGTGCGCGTGGTGCGTGACACCGGCAACCTGTTTCTGACCAACATCCACCGCGTCTATCTCGGCGACGTGCGCGAGCCCACGCTCGACGACGACGACCTGCGCGACTATTTCTTCCAGCCCTTCGGCCCCAAACCGACGGGCAAGACGACGGACAGCAAGACCGACCTCGGCGAACTCGTGCGCGAGATCGACGAACTCGCCGTCTTCAACGACGAAGCGCACCACATCCACGACCCGCGCATGGCCTGGTTCGGCAGCATCCGAGATATTCATCACCGCATGCTGCAGAAGGACCGGCGACTTTCGCTGCAGATCGATGTGACGGCCACGCCGCGCCACAACAACGGCGCGATCTTCGTGCAGACCGTCAGCGACTACCCGCTGGTCGAAGCCATTCACCAGGGCGTCGTCAAGCACCCGGTGCTGCCCGACGAAGCCAGTCGCGCACGCTTGCATCCGCATCCCAGCGCCCTCTTTCACGAGAAGCACGCCGACTATCTGGCGCTCGGCGTCGAGGAGTGGAAGAAGAGCTTCGACGAGCACCAGCGCCTGGGCAAGAAGGCCGTGCTGTTCGTGATGGTCGATGACACCCGCAACTGCGACGACGTGGGTGCGCATCTGGAACGCATCTGCCCCGAGTTGCAGGGCGCAGTGCTCGTCATCCACACCAAGAACAACGGCGAGATTGCGGAGGCCGCGAAAGGCAAGGACAAGGAAGAACTCGAGACCCTGCGCCGCGAAGCCAACCGCATCGACACCTGGGACAGCAAGTACAAGGCCATCGTCTCGGTGCTGATGCTCAAGGAAGGCTGGGACGTGCGCAATGTCACCACCATCGTCGGCCTGCGCGCCTACGCGGCGCCGAGCAATATCCTGCCCGAGCAGACACTCGGTCGCGGCCTGCGCCGCATGTATTTCGGCACTGACGCGGCCGAGTTCGTTTCGGTGATGGGTACGCCCGTCTTCATGGAGTTCGTCGAGTCGATCCGCAGCGAAGGCGTCGAACTCGAACGGGTGCCGATGGGCGGCGGTGGCCAGCGCGAAGATTCGCTGGTGGTCGAGGTGGAAACCGCCAACCCGGCCAAGGACATCGAGGCGCTGGATATCGCGCTGCCGCGCCTGTCGCGGCGCTTTCAGCGCGAGTACCGCGATCTCGATGCCCTCGACCCCGCTGCCATCGCCGGCAAGCCGCTGCCGCTGCTGCACTTCACGCCCGAACAAACGCGCGAGATCGTCTTCAAGACCATGCTCGAAGGCGAGGCGCACCACACCGTGCTGCTCGATGGCGAAGGCGGCGCGGACTGGCGCAGCGTGGTCGGCTTCTTCGCGCGCCAGATCCTGCGCGACATGCGCCTGGTCACCGGCTACGAGCTGCTCTACGGCAAGGTCAAGACGTTTGTGCGAGAGCACCTGTTCGAAGGCGGGCCGGTCAACCTCGACGACCCGGTGGTGCTTCGCAACCTGAGCGAGAGCGCCGCCGCCAAGCGCATCTTCGACGGCTTCAAGGCCGCCATCAATGCGCTCACGGTGCAAGACAGTGGCAGCGCCCGCATTGAAGACCGCATCCGCCTGCGCGACGTGCGGCCCTTCCGCACCCAGAACCGGCCCTACCTCACGGCGCGCAA
>JANOKY010000098.1:0-2582 GCA_031419635.1 Burkholderiales bacterium
CTCGTCGGCGGTCAGCTTCTTGATCGCGCTGATGCCGGTCTCGGGGTTCTCGGTCTCGTCGGCCACCACCATCTCGAGTTTGCGGCCCAGCACGCCACCCTTGGCGTTGATATCGTCGATCGCCATCTGAAGCGCCTCTTGCGTGTCGCGTCCCACCTGCAGTTGCACGGCAGTCGGCACGCCGATGCGGATCGGCTTGGGTTGGGCCCAGGCCGCGGGTGCCACCAGGCCGAGGGCAGCGCTGACGGCGCTGGCGATGAAGGCGCTGGCGATGAAAGTGAAACGGTTCATGCGGACTCCAGAAAAAGGACTTTGACAGATCGGGGGATTCATGTGCGGCGTCTGGCGCTCCTCACCGCGGCTAAGATTGGATCAAATGCCAGCGCGGGTCGATAGCCGGGCTATCCCTGAAGGTCGTCCCCGACGCGACGGCCAAAGTTGCCGCCTCAGTGACACTATCGGCGATCGAGGCGATTCGAGCGTGGCATTCCAGTCGACGGATGTGGGCTGCGGTTCGACCCCGAATCTGGCACCACAGCCCCTCCCTGACCCGCACCTTCCGCAGAACCGAGAACGCCATGACCTTGAAGACCGTCACACTCGACGACAAGTACACGCTGACCGAAGGACGCATCTTCATCACTGGCACGCAGGCGCTGGTTCGCCTGCCGCTGACCCAGCAACAGCGCGACGGTCGGGGCGGCAAGAACACAGCCGGCTACATCAGCGGTTACCGCGGCTCGCCGCTGGGCGGCCTGGACGATCAACTCGACAAGGCCAGGACGCACCTCGATGCGCACAACGTTGTCTTCGTGCCGGGCGTCAACGAAGACCTGGCCGCCACCGCGGTCTGGGGCTCGCAGCAGGCCGAGATCGGCGGCGAGGGCAAGTACGACGGCGTCTTTGCGCTCTGGTACGGCAAGGGCCCCGGCGTCGACCGCACCGGCGACGCCTTTCGCCACGGCAATCTGGCCGGCTCGTCGCCGCTGGGCGGCGTGATCCTGCTGATGGGCGACGACCACACCTGCGAGTCGTCGACGACCTGCCACCAGAGTGAATTCGCGATGGTCGACGCGATGATTCCGGTGCTCAGCCCGGCCGGGGTGCAGGAGATCCTGGACTACGGCGTGCTGGGCTGGGCGCTGTCGCGCTACAGCGGCTGCTGGGTCGGCATGAAATGCGTCAAGGACACGGTCGAGGCCACCGCCTCGATCGATGTCGACATCGACCGGGTGCAGATCAAGCTGCCGGAAGGCGTTGCGATGCCGGCCGACGGCGTCAACATCCGGCAGCCCGACACCCCCCACGCCCAGGAGGCCAGGCTGCACCGCTTCAAGCTGGGTGCGGTGAGGGCCTTCGCGCGCAGCAACCGGATCGACCGCACCATCATCGACGGGCCGGCTGCCAGGCTCGGCGTCATCAGCCACGGCAAGAGCTACCTCGATGTGCTGCAGGCGCTGGACGACCTGAATCTCTCGGAGCAAGCCGCTGCAGCGCTGGGCTTGCGTCTCTACAAGGTCGGCATGACCTGGCCGCTGGAGCCGCAAGGCGCCGCCGAATTCGCCGTCGACCTGGACAAGATCCTGGTGGTCGAGGAAAAGCGCAGCCTGATCGAGTCGCAGCTCAAGGAGCAGTTGTACGGCCGGCGTGACATGCCGGCCATCGTCGGAAAAATCGACGAGCAGGGCCATACGCTCTTCCAATCCGAAATGGCTCTCGACTCCAATCAGGTGGCCATTGCGATCGGCGAGCGTCTGCTGGCCTTGAATGAGAGCCCGGCGCTGCGCGAGCGCGTCGAGGCGCTGCGCGCCTACCGCGCACCCAAGGGCGTGATCGACATCCTGTCGCGCAGCTTCTATTTCTGCAGCGGTTGCCCGCACAGCTCGTCGACCGTGGTGCCCGAGGGCAGCAAAGCCTATGCCGGCATCGGCTGCAGCTGGATGGCGCAAGCGATGGACCGCTCCACCACCGGCTACACCCAGATGGGCGCCGAAGGGCTGTCCTGGGTCGGTGAAGCACCGTTCTCGCGCCGCAAGCACATGTTCCAGAACATCGGCGACGGCACCTACTTCCACTCGGGGCTGCTGGCGATCCGCGCCGCGGTCGCCGCCAAGACCAACATCACCTACAAGATCCTGTTCAACGACGCCGTGGCCATGACCGGTGGGCAGCGCCACGACGGCCATCTCGACGTGCCGACGATTGCCAACCAGGTGCGCTCCGAAGGCGTCACGCGCATCGCCGTCGTCACCGACGAGCCGGAGAAATACGCGGCGGGCACCGCCTGGCCAAGCGGGGTGACGATCCACCACCGAGACCAGATCGACGTGGTCCAGCGCGAACTGCGCGAAATCAAGGGCACCAGCGCCTTGATCTACGACCAGACCTGCGGCGCCGAAAAGCGCCGCCGCCGCAAGCGCGGCAGCTTCCCCGACCCGGCCAAGCGCATCCTGATCAACGACCTGGTCTGCGAAGGCTGCGGCGATTGCGGCGTCAAGTCCAACTGCGTTTCGGTGCAGCCTCTGGAAACCGAACTGGGCCGCAAGCGGACGATCGACCAGTCGTCCTGCAACAAGGACTAC
>JANOKY010000099.1:0-6997 GCA_031419635.1 Burkholderiales bacterium
TTGCTGCACACCGAGGTCGGGGCCACCACCAGCGCTGCGCCACCGGCCGCGCGTTCGAGCAACACGGCCAGCGTCATCAGGGTCTTGCCCAGGCCCATGTCGTCGGCCAGGCAGGCGCCAAAGCCGCTGGCGGCCAGGCGCATCAGCCAGCGGTAGCCGCTGTGCTGGTAGTCGCGCAGATCGGCTTGCAGCGTGCGCGGCAGCTCGAAGCTGAGGGCCTGCGCGTCGGCCCAGGCGGCACTGCGCTTGCGCCAGGCGGCGTCGCCTTCGAGTTTCAACTCGTCGGATTGCTCTGCCCAGGCCAGTGCGGCCACGCTGGACATACGCTGGCCCTGTGTCTGGCCCTGCTTGTGAGGTTGCAGCACGGCGTTGAGGTCGGCGAGTTGCTGGCGCAGGGTCTCGCTCAAGGCGATGAAGTCGCCAACGCCCAGCGCCACATAGCGGCTCTTGCCTTGCTGCACCAGGTCCAGCAACGCGCGCAGGCGCAGCACCTCGCCTTCATCGAATGCAAGTTCGCCGTCGACCTCGAGCCAGTCGCCGCGGCTGGCCACGCTGAGTTTGACGGCCTGCGCGGTGACCGCACGCACGCGCAGCGGCTTGCCCTTGGGCCATTCGCTGACGATGCCGGGCGCCTGCGCGGCCAGCGCCTCGACCAGCGCCAGCGCCTGTTCGGGCTCATCGAGTGACCAGGTGGGGCCGTCGGCGTCGAGGAAGTTGAGGCCGCGGGTCAGATCCAACAGCCGCGCGCGTTCGGCCTCGAGATCGCGCAGCGTGAACAGGGTGGCGCCCTGGTGCACGGTGGTCACGCGCACGCGGCCGGTACCTGGCGACAGGCGCGGGCCGAAGTCGCCGAACGGCGCGGCCATCAACGACAGGTTCAAGCCGGCGCCGTGAGGCGTCAGCTCGGCGTGCAGCCTGCTGCTGGCGGGGACTTCATGGCCGGCCTCAGCGTCGCTGGCGAGCTGGAAGTGCGCGGCCAGCACGCGCAGCGCGGCGTCGAGTTCGGCCTTGGCCGATGCCGGCACCTGCCAGCCCTGCGCCACCAGTTCGGCCACGCGCAGTTGCGCGGGGGTCAGGCGCACCAGGCGCGCGCGGTCGTTGCCGTCGGCGATCAGCAGGGTCTGCCGCGCCTGCAGCCGCGACTTGCGGATGCCGTCGTCGAGGTACGGGTCATCGTCATCGTCGTCGTCCTCTTCAGCTTCGGACAACGGCACCTGCACCGGATCGAGCAGCTTGAAGGCGATGTGTTCGCCGCGCGTCATCACCTCGAGCGCTGGCAGCGCCTCGGCGACTTCGATGAAACGCTCGGGCGCGTGCGACCAGGCCACATGCGGATGCCGCAGCAATGCCGGCGCGGCCAGTGCCAGGTTGAGGAACGGCCGGTTGCCGAAGCTTTCGCGCTGCACCGCGCGCAGCACGGCGGCGTCGTGCGCGGGCAGGTCCTTGCGTTTGACCAGGGTGGCCAGGGTGACGGGCTTGACCTTGCCCAGGCCGCGCGTGCTGGCCTTTTGCTCGAGCGCGGCGATCTCGACGATGCGCTGGTGTGGATCGACGCGCACGGTCCAGATCAGGCGGTCTTGCGGCGCTCCGGCATCACGCGCCTTGCCCGCCGGCCCGGCGCCCAGCGCGACGATCGATGCCAGTGCTTCGCGCCAGCGGTCTTGTGCCGCGCCGATGAAGAACGGCAGCGCCGCGTCCTCGGCGGCGGCTTCTTCGCCGAGCAGCAGTGCCGCGCTGCGCCGCGCCATCGCGGCCAACCAGGGCTGGCCGCTGCCGCGGTAGCGGGTTTCGAGAAAGGCTGCGTGCTCGCGCAGCCGCCCCTGCGCGCTGCGCTCGCTGGGGCCCATGCGCAGCCAGGCCGCGAGCAGCAGGTGGTGCAACTCTTCCAGCGCATGACGCTGGTAGCCCTTCATGCGCGTGAGCAGGAAATGCGACTGGGTGCGCGCGGAGTCGCCCAGGCGCTGGTCGATCGCCGATTGCCAGATGCCCCAGAAGGTGTTCGGGTCGGCGCCGCGCTTGCCGGCTTCGGCGGCGACGAACTTGCGCGCCTTGACCCACGCTGCCGGCTCGGGCTGCGCCAGCAGGGCCATTGCGTAGAGCCAGGCGATCGACTGCGGCAGCAGGTTCTTGCGCCGGCCGGTTTCGCTGGCCAGCGCTTTCAGCGCCGCTTCGTAGCGCGCCGCGCCTGCGGCGTAGCGGCCTTCGGCGATGTCGATGCCGGCACCGAGCGCTTGCGACTCCGGTGTCGGCAGGTGCGCCAGCAAGGCGCGCGCCGCGGCGAACTGTTGGCGGAACAGCAAGGTCTCGGCCAGGCGGTAGTGCAGGGGCTCGGGCACCGACGCGGGCGCTGTGCGCACAGCGTCGAGCAGCCAGTCGAGCAGGGGCGCTTCGTCGGCCTGCGCGTCGCCGCCGAGGTGGGCCAACAGGTTGCTGGCCAACCCCATCGCATAGGGTGGGTCCAAGCGGGCCAGCAGCTCGCCGTCGAACGGTGCGAGCAGCGCCTCGCGCAGCGCCGGCTGGCCGAAGAGGCTGGCGCCGACGAGGCTGCCGAGGCGGTTGAACGAGGCGGCGCTGCGCCCGCAATGCACCACCACGCGCATCGCGCCCGCATAAGTGGCGCTGTCGAAAACCGAAATGTGGTAGCCGCGGTCGAACTTGTTTTGCTCGCGCCAGGCGCGCCACCAGAGTTCGCGGCGGGGCTCGTCGAGCACGATGGCGCGAAAGCGCTGCCAGCCGGCGTCGCGCTCGGCTGTCCAGCGGCCACGCTCGTCGTGCACGGCCTGGCCCCGCCGCGCCAGTTCGCCAAGCACCAGACGCACGTCATTGGCGTGAAAGGCGCCGCCGCGCGCGGTGCGCAGGCCGGCCACGGCGATCAGGTCGATCAACTGGGCGACGGTCAGCGGCGCCTGTGCGAAGGCCAGTGCGTCGAACACCGTGGCGTGGTCGGGCAGCAGGGTCGGCAGGGCGGTGGGCTGGGTCATCGGGACCGGCAGTGTAGACACCGCCCCAGGCATGACCCCAGGCTGGCGGATGCAGCGCGGATCGGGCGACAATCGCGGCCTCGCAGGGCCACCCCATGAACGCACGCACCCTTTACGACAAGCTGTGGGACGAGCACGCCGTCCACACCGAAGACGACGGCACCACGGTGCTCTACATCGACCGGCACCTGGTGCATGAAGTCACCAGCCCGCAGGCCTACGAGGGCTTGCGGCTGGCCGGGCGCAACGTCTGGCGCCAGAGCTCGATCGTCGCCACCGCCGACCACAACACGCCGACCAACCACTGGGAAGACGGCTACGACGGCATCACCGACCCGATCAGCCGCCAGCAGGTGGTGACGCTCGACGCCAACATCAAGGCCTTCGGTGCGGCGGCGTATTTCCCGTTCCTCGACAAGCGCCAGGGCATCGTGCATGTGATCGGCCCGGAGCAGGGCGCCACACTGCCGGGCATGACCGTCGTCTGCGGCGATTCGCACACCTCAACCCATGGTGCCTTCGGCGCGCTGGCGCATGGCATCGGCACCAGCGAGGTCGAGCATGTGCTGGCCACGCAGACGCTGCTGACGAGGAAGGCGAAGAACCTGCTGGTCAAGGTCGACGGCGCATTGCCGCGCGGCTGCACCGCCAAGGACATTGCGCTGGCCATCATCGGCAAGATCGGCACCGCCGGCGGCAACGGGCACGCCATCGAATTCGGCGGCAGCACGGTTCGCGCGCTGAGCATGGAAGCACGCATGACCTTGTGCAACATGTCGATCGAGGCCGGTGCCCGCGCCGGCCTGGTGGCGGTCGATGAGAAGACGATCGCCTATGTACAGGGACGGCCGTTCACGCCCACCGGTGTCGAGCTGCAGCACGCGATCACCTACTGGCGCACGCTGCAGTCGGACGCCAACGCGAGCTGGGACCGCATCGTCGACATCGACGCCACCGCACTCAAGCCGCAGGTCACCTGGGGCACCAGCCCCGAGATGGTGGTGGCGGTGGACGGCCGCGTGCCCGACCCCGAGCGCGAAAAAGACGCCGGCCGCCGCGAAGGCATCGAACGCGCCTTGGCCTACATGGGCCTGGAGCCGAACAAGGCCATCACCGACATCCGCATCGACAAGGTCTTCATCGGCTCATGCACCAACAGCCGCATCGAAGACCTGCGCGAGGCCGCGGCAGTGGTCAAGCACCTGGGCCGGCGTGTGGCCGGCAACGTGCGGCTGGCGCTGGTGGTGCCGGGCTCGGGCCTGGTCAAGGCCCAGGCCGAGCGCGAAGGGCTCGATGCCATCTTCAAGGCTGCCGGCTTCGACTGGCGCGAGCCCGGCTGCTCGATGTGCCTGGCGATGAACGCCGACCGCCTGGAGCCCGGCGAGCGCTGCGCCTCGACCAGCAACCGCAATTTCGAAGGCCGCCAGGGCGCGGGCGGGCGCACCCACCTGGTCAGCCCGGCGATGGCCGCTGCGGCGGCGATCGAAGGGCATTTTGTCGATGTGCGGCGCATTTCTTGAGCTAAATTGAACATGCAAGCCTTCACCGTCCACAAAGGGCTGGTCGCGCCGATGACCCGCGCCAATGTCGACACCGACGCGATCATCCCCAAGCAGTTCCTGAAGTCGATCAAGCGCTCGGGCTTCGGCCCCAATCTGTTCGACGAATGGCGCTACCTCGATCATGGCGAGCCCGGGCAGGACCCGGCCTCGCGCAAGCCCAACCCCGACTTCGTGCTCAACCAGCCGCGCTACCAGGGCGCGTCGGTGCTGGTGGCGGCGAAGAACTTCGGTTGCGGCTCGAGCCGCGAGCACGCGCCGTGGGCCGTGGACGAGTTTGGCTTCCGGGCGCTGATCGCACCGAGCTTTGCCGACATCTTCTTCAACAACTGCTTCAAGAACGGCCTGCTGCCGATCGTGCTGCCCGAGCATGAAGTGGCGCGGTTGTTCGACGAAGTGGCGGCGTTCCCGGGCTATGCG
Source organism: Burkholderiales bacterium (assembly GCA_031419635.1). Lineage (GTDB taxonomy): Bacteria > Pseudomonadota > Gammaproteobacteria > Burkholderiales > Burkholderiaceae_C > CADEEN01. The sequence continues at coordinate 4,961 of JANOKY010000099.1, forward strand.
CTGACGATCGACCTGCCGCGGCAGGTGGTGGTCAAACCGGATGGCGCCGAGCTGCCTTTCGAGGTGCAGGCCTTTCGCAAGCAATGCCTGCTCAACGGCTGGGACGACATCGGCCTGACGCTGCGCCATGCCGAGAAGATTCGCGCCTTCGAGGTCGAGCGCCTGGCGCGCATGCCGTGGCTCGATCACCGGCCTGTTTGAAGTGAGCCACCCCCGAAGCGCCTGCGGCGCTCCCCCTCAAGGGGGCGCCGCTGGCGGACCGGCGGAGCCGGATCAGCGGCGGCTGCTTGGAAAGGGCCTGTTCATGCGTGGCGGGCCGCGTTTGGGCGCCGCGCGGAAGTGACATGCTGCGAGCAGGATTGCAACGGCTGGTGTTCAGCCGCCGCTGGCTGACCTTCATCGTCATGGGCCTGGCCTTCCTGGCCTTTGGCGCGGGCACCTTCAACCTGTTCATCGTGCTCAAGGCCAACACCGAACTGGTACTCAGCTACGGCTGGATGGCGTTGGGCGACGGTGCGGCGCAGCAGATCGTCGAGCTGTTGGTCACGGCCTACCTGAGCATGGCCGCGTATGTATTGTTCAAGGCCTGCGAGCACCGCCTGGTGCATTGGCTGGCCGAAGCTGAGAGGGAAACGAAATGAAGATTGCAGTCTTGCCGGGTGACGGCATCGGCACCGAAATCATCGCCGAGGCGGTGAAGGTATTGCGTGTGCTCGAGCTGCCGCTCGAGCTGGAAACGGCGCTGGTCGGCGGTGCCGCCTACGAGGCCCATGGCCACCCGCTGCCCGAGGCCACGCTGGCGCTGGCCCAGGCCGCCGACGCGGTGCTGTTCGGCGCCGTCGGCGACTGGAAGTACGACAAGCTGGAGCGCGCCTTGCGCCCCGAGCAGGCGATCCTGGGCTTGCGCAAGCACCTTGGCCTGTTCGCCAACCTGCGCCCGGCGATCTGCTATGAGCAGTTGACGCACGCGTCGTCACTCAAGCCCGAGCTGGTGGCGGGGTTGGACATCCTGATCATCCGCGAGCTCACCGGCGACATCTACTTCGGCCAGCCGCGCGGGCGCCGCATCGCCGTCGATGGCCACTTCCCGGGTGCCGAAGAGGCCTTCGACACGATGCGCTACAGCCAGCCCGAGATCGAGCGCATCGCGCATGTGGCGTTCCAGGCGGCTCGCAAGCGCAGCGGTAAGGTGACCAGCGTCGACAAGGCCAACGTGCTCGAGACCTCCCAGTTCTGGCGTGACGTGGTCACCGAGGTCCACGCCCAGTACCCCGACGTCAAGCTCGATCACATGTACGTCGACAACGCGGCGATGCAACTGGTCAAGGCGCCGAAAGCCTTTGATGTGGTCGTCACCGGCAACATGTTCGGCGACATCCTGTCCGACGAAGCGGCGATGCTCACCGGCTCGATCGGCATGCTGCCGTCGGCGTCGTTGGACCGGGCCAACAAGGGCCTGTACGAGCCCAGCCACGGCAGCGCGCCCGACATCGCGGGCAAAGGAATTGCCAATCCGCTGGCTACAATCCTGTCCGCCGCCATGATGCTTCGCTACTCACTCGCCCAGCCCGCCAGCGCCGACCGAATCGAGTCGGCGGTGAAGGCCGTGCTGTCGGCCGGCTATCGCACGGCCGACATCTGGAGCGCGGGCACCAAGCAGGTTGGCACGCGCGAGATGGGCGACGCGGTGGTCGCGGCCCTGACCCAGAAAACCAAAAACATTACCCAGAGCTAGCGGCTCTCGGATCGTCTCGCCCCCACTTCTGGACCCTGGCGATGCGAGCCGGGAACCAGTAGGGGTCCTCAACAGGAAAGGCAAGACAGGCAATGGCACTCGTAGGAATCGTCGGCTGGCGCGGCATGGTCGGCTCGGTGTTGATGGACCGCATGCAGGCCGAAGGTGACTTCGCGCTGATCGAGCCGGTGTTCTTCTCGACCAGCAATGCGGGCGGCCAAGCGCCTGCCCAGGCGAAGAATGAATCCAAGCTGCAGGACGCGCACGACATCGCCGCGCTCCAGCGCTGCGACATCATCCTC
>JANOKY010000100.1:0-1707 GCA_031419635.1 Burkholderiales bacterium
GATGTGGCCGTCGGACTTGGCCTCGACGCTGTTGGCCACCGCCGCACGCGACGCCGCACCACCGATGTGGAAGGTGCGCATCGTCAACTGCGTGCCCGGCTCGCCGATCGACTGTGCTGCGATCACGCCGATGGCCTCGCCAACGTTGACCAGGCCGCCGCGGCCCAGATCGCGGCCATAGCACTTGGCGCAGATGCCGAAGCGCGTGGCGCAGGTCAGCGGGGTGCGCACTTTGATCTCGTCCACCCCCGCGGCTTCGGTCACGTCGAGCGTGTCCTCGTCGAGCATCTCGCCCGCAGGCACCAGCGGCTGCTGGGTTTCGGGGTGCAGCACATCGACCGCGGCCATGCGGCCGAGAACCCGGTCGCGCAGGCTTTCGATGACTTCGCCACCCTCGACCAGGGCGCGCATGTTCATGCCGTTCTGGGTGCCGCAATCTTCTTCGATCACGACCAGATCTTGCGTCACATCCACCAAGCGGCGTGTCAGGTAGCCCGAATTGGCCGTCTTCAGCGCCGTGTCCGCCAGGCCCTTGCGGGCGCCGTGGGTGGAGATGAAGTACTGCAACACGTTCAACCCCTCGCGGAAGTTGGCCGTGATCGGGGTCTCGATGATCGAGCCGTCGGGCTTGGCCATCAGGCCTCGCATGCCGGCCAACTGGCGGATCTGCGCGGCAGAACCGCGCGCGCCCGAGTCGGCCATCATGTAGATCGAGTTGAACGATTCCTGGTCGACTTCCTTGCCGTGGCGGTCGATGACCTTTTCCTTGGCAAACTGGCCCATCATCACGCGGCCGACTTCGTCGCCGGTCTTGCCCCAGATGTCGACCACCTTGTTGTAGCGCTCGCCCGAAGTCACCAGGCCCGAGACGTACTGTTGCTCGATTTCCTTGACTTCCTTTTCGGCGCGTTCGATCAAGCCCGGCTTCTCCTTGGGCACCAGCATGTCGTCGATGCCGATTGAGATGCCCGCGCGCGTGGCCAGGCGGAAACCGGCTTGCAGCAGCTTGTCGGCCAGCACCACGGTTTCCTTCAGGCCGCACTTGCGGAACGAGACGTTGATCAGCTTGCTGATCTCTTTCTTCTTCAGCGCCTTGTTGATGTGCGCGAACGGCAGGCCCTTGGGCAGGATTTCCGAAAGCAGCGCGCGGCCGACCGTGGTGTCGACCAGCTTCGTGACCGGCGCGAACTCACCGTCCTCGCCCTTCACATACTCGGTCAGGCGCACCGCCACCTTGGCAGTCACTTCCACCTGGGCGTTGTCCAATGCCCGCTGCACCTCGAGGATGTCGGCAAAGATCAGGCCCTCGCCCTTGGCATTGATGCGGTCGCGGGTGGCGTAGTACAGGCCCAGCACCACGTCTTGCGAAGGCACGATCGACGGCTCGCCCGAGGCCGGGAAGAGCACGTTGTTGGAGGCCAGCATCAGCGTGCGGGCTTCCATCTGCGCTTCAATCGACAGCGGGATGTGGACAGCCATCTGGTCGCCGTCGAAGTCGGCATTGAAGGCAGCGCAGACCAGCGGATGCAACTGAATCGCCTTGCCTTCGATCAACACCGGCTCGAAGGCCTGGATACCCAGGCGATGCAGCGTCGGCGCGCGGTTCAAGAGAACCGGGTGCTCCTTGATGACTTCTTCGAGGATGTCCCAGACCACCGGCGTGCCGGATTCGACTTCCTTCTTCGCCGCCTTGATGGTGGTGGCGAT
>JANOKY010000101.1:0-5263 GCA_031419635.1 Burkholderiales bacterium
GTCGACACCCGCATCGCCGAGGCGCTGTCAGACCACCCCGACAACGACGACTTGCGCGCAGCCGTGGTGCTCGAAGCCTCGACACGCAAGGTGGTGGCGGTGCTGCAGGACGGCGAGGAAATCACCGTCACCGGCGATGGCTTGAAGCCCGTGGCCTCGGGCCTGGGCGACAAGGCTGTAGCGCAAAAACAGATCCGCCGCGGCGCCGTGGTGCGGGTGCTGAAAAACCCGAAGGGCCAATGGTCGCTGACGCAGGTGCCCGAGGTCGAAGGCGGCTTCGTCGCGCTCGACCCCGCCACTGGCGCGATCCGCGCCCTGGTGGGCGGCTTCGACTTCAGCAAGAGCAAGTTCAACCATGTCACCCAGGCCTGGCGCCAGCCGGGCTCGAGCTTCAAGCCGTTCATCTACTCGGCGGCGCTGGAAAAAGGCTTCACGCCGGCCACCGTGATCAACGACGCGCCGCTGTTCTTCGACGCCGGCACCACCGGCAGCCAGCCCTGGGAGCCGAAGAACTACGACGGCACTTTCGAAGGCCCGATGTCGCTCAAGCGCGGCCTGGCCAAGTCGAAGAACATGATCTCGATCCGCATCCTGCAGTCGATCGGTGCACCGTACGCGCAGCAATGGATCACCCGCTTCGGCTTCGAGGCCGAGAAGCACCCGGCGTACCTGACGATGGCCCTGGGCGCCGGCTCGGTCACGCCGCTGCAAATGGCCAGCGCCTTTGGCGTATTCGCCAACGGCGGCTTCCTGGTGGCGCCGCGCCTGATCGAACGCGTGGTCGACAGCAAAGGCCATGTGCTGCAGCAAGCCGAGCGGCCGGTGCTCGACGAATCGCTGCGCACGGTCGAAGCGCGCAATGCCTTCGTCATGACCAACTTGCTGCAGGAAGTCACCCGCTCGGGCACGGCCGCGCGCGCGCAGGCCACCCTGAAGCGCCCGGACATCTACGGCAAGACGGGCACCACCAACGACTCGATGGACGCCTGGTTCGCCGGTTGGCACCAGAGCGTGGTGGCAGTGGTCTGGATCGGCTATGACAACCCGAAGAAACTCGGCGACCGCGAAACCGGCGGTGGCCTGGCCTTGCCGGTGTGGATCGAGTACATGACCCAGGCGCTCAAAGGCCAGCCGGTGAAGGAAGCCGTGCCGCCCGATGGTGTACTCAACATCGGTGGCGACTGGATCTACGAGGAATACGCCCACGGCGCCGGTGTCGGCAGCCTGGGCCTGGAAGAGAAGGCCCCCGCGCCGCCGACCGAAGACGAGCGCAAGGGCATCCTCGACTTGTTCCGGAACTGACAGCCCCAAGACGCCTGCGGCGTCGCCCCCAGGGACCGGCACGGGCCCCTTCGTTGCCCTTGGGAGCTCTGGCCGCTTGGGAGCGGCCCGGCGCTGGCTAGAGGGCGCTGGTCGGTCAGAACACCAGCGCCTTGCTGCCCTGCGTGCTGGCCGCCTCCGACAGCCGCGCGAAAAACTCGGCACCGTCGCGCGTATCGCGCCACGCGCCATCGACATGCTTGAAGTGGTGGCCGCCGCCGCGTGTGGCCAGCCACAGTTCCTGTAGCGGCGGCTGGGTGTTGACGACAATCTTGCTGCCGCCGGGCAGGCTGAGTTCGAGCAGGCCGCCGGTGCGCTCGCCGTCGATGTCGATGATGTCGTCCTGCAGCCAGCGGTCCACCGTGGCTTCGATGCGCGCAAGCACCTCGCCGGTCAGGCGACGGTACTCGGCATCGGTCACTGGCGCACCCTTGGCGCTGCGCGCCATCCCGCCGAGCGGGAGCATTCGCCCTTCGGGCGGCCGTGCGGTCTCATGGTTGTGGCTTGCATAGAATCTTCGGCATGAACTTCACCATGTGCGAGCCGAGTGTAGCGGCGCCCCCTACGTCCTCACTGCGATCAGGGACGCGCGGCCTGACCACCGCGCTGTTATTCGCCACCCTGCTCGCCGGCTGTGGCCAGAAGGGGCCGCTGAGTTTGCCGCCCGCGGCTTCTGCGGCCTCGGCACCGGCGGCCGGCCGATGACCGCGCTGCCCGGCGCCCCGTACATCGCCTGGCGCGGCAACCAGCTTTTCATCGAAGGCGTCAGCCTGGACGCGCTGGCAGCCGAGCACGGCACGCCGCTGTATGCGTATTCGCGCGCCGCCATGCTCGGCGCGCTGGCCGCCTACCAACGCGCGCTGCTAGGCCGCTCGCACCTGGTCTGCTACGCGATGAAGGCCAACTCGACGCTGGCGGTGCTGCAGACCTTTGCCCAGGCCGGCTGCGGCTTCGACATCGTCTCGGTGGGCGAGCTCGAACGCGTGCTGGCGGTGGGCGGCGACCCGGCCAAGGTGGTGTTCTCCGGCGTCGGCAAGCAGCGCTTCGAGATGCGCCGTGCGCTCGAAGTCGGCGTGAAGTGCTTCAACGTCGAGAGCCAGAGCGAGCTGGTCGCGCTGTCGGCGGTGGCCACCGAAGCCGGCCGGCGTGCACCCGTCAGCCTGCGCATCAATCCCGATGTCGATGCGAAAACCCACCCTTACATCTCCACCGGCCTGAAGGGCAACAAGTTCGGCATCGCACACGATCAGGCCCTGGCCGCCTACCGCCAGGCCGCTGCGCTGCCCGGCCTCGAGGTGGTCGGCATCGACTGCCACATCGGCTCGCAGATCACCGAAGTTGGGCCCTACCTCGATGCCCTGGATCGCCTGCTCGACCTGATCGAAGCGCTCGAAGCCGAAGGCATCCGCATCCAGCACCTCGATGTCGGCGGCGGCCTGGGCATCACCTACACCGACGAGACCCCGCCCGATGCCGGCGAGCTGGTGGCGCGCCTGCTCGAGCGCATCGACGCCCGCGGCCATGGCCAGCGCGAGTTGCTGTTCGAGCCTGGCCGCTCGCTGGTGGGCAATGCCGGCGTGCTGCTCACCGAGGTGCTGGTGTGCAAGCCGGGGGCGGAGAAGAATTTCTGCATCGTCGACGCCGCCATGAACGACCTGGTGCGCCCGGCGATGTACGAGGCCTACATGGGCATCGTGCCCTGCACGCTGCGCGATGGCGCGCCGCTGCTGTGGGATATCGTCGGCCCGGTCTGCGAATCGGGCGACTGGCTCGGCCGCGACCGGCGCCTGGCGGTGCAGCCCGGCGACCGCCTGGCGGTGCTCTCGGCCGGTGCCTATGCGATGAGCATGGCCAGCAACTACAACAGCCGGCCGCGCGCGGCCGAAGTGATGGTCGATGGCCAGCGCAGCTTTGTCATCCGCGAGCGCGAGTCGGTGACCGAGCTGTTTGCCCACGAGCACCTGATCGAACGCTGATCAGATCCGGCCTTCCTCGACCGCGTGGCAGGCCACGCTGATGCCCTTGAAGGGCTTGAAGGCCGGCCGCTGGCTCGAACAGCGCGCGTTGGCATGCGGGCAGCGCGGATGAAACGCGCAGCCGCTGGGCGGGTTCAAGGGATTCGGCACCTCGCCCTGCACCGGCGTACGAGCGCGGCCGCTCATGTGGATGTCGGGGATCGCGTCGAGCAGCATGCGCGTGTAGGGGTGGCGCGGCTGGCCGAACAGCTCGGCCTTGTCGGCCAGCTCGACCAGGCGGCCGAGGTACATCACCCCGACTTGGTCCGACACATGGCGCACGACGGCCAGGTTGTGCGAGATGAACAGGTAGGTCAGCCCGCGCGCACGCTGCAAGTCCTTCATGATATTGAGCACCTGCGCCTGCACCGACACGTCGAGCGCCGAGGTCGGCTCGTCGCAGACCAGGAACTCAGGCTGTGTGGCGAGAGCCCGCGCAAACGAGATGCGCTGGCGGTGGCCGCCGGAAAACTGGTGCGGAAATTTCTCGACATCGGCCGCGGCCAGGCCCACCGACAGCAGCAGCTCGGCGACACGTTGGCGCAGCTCGTCGACATCGGTCACCAGGCCATGCTCGGTCAGCGGCTCGCCGACGATGTCGCGCACTTTCCAGCGCGGGTTCAGGCTGGCATACGGGTCCTGAAAGATCATCTGCATGCGTCGGCGCATGAGCTTCAATTGCGCTCGGTCGGCCGTGCCGTGGGTGTCCTTGCCGTCGAACTGCACGCTGCCGCGCGTGGGGCTGTACAGACCCACCAGCAGGCGCGCCACGGTGCTCTTGCCGCAGCCCGACTCGCCCACCAGGGCGAGGGTCTTGCCGCGCTGGATGGCGAAGCTGACGCCATCGACCGCATGCACGAACTGGCGCGGCTTGCGTTCGACGACGCGGTTGAGCCACGGCGCCGACACATCGAAGGTCTTCGCCAGATCCTTCACTTCCACCAGCGGTGCAGCACTCATGCCGCCCTCCGCTGGCCATCGGCCACCAACCAGCAAGCGGCTCTTGTCGGCCCGGCATCGAGCAGGTCCGGCCGCTCATGGCGGCAGCGCTCGAATACCTGCGGGCAGCGCGGGTTGAAGGCGCAGCCGGTGGGAATGGCATTGAGCCGCGGCATCGCGCCGTCGATCTGCAACAGGCGCTCGCGGTCTTCGTCCATCGCCGGAATCGAGCCCATCAGGCCCACCGTGTAGGGGTGCGAGGGGCGGTGGATTACGTCGGCGACGGGGCCGATCTCGACGATGCGCCCGGCATACATCACCGCCACGCGGTCGCAGGTTTCGGCGATCACGCCCATGTCGTGGGTGACCAGCATCACGGCGGTGCCGTGCTCTTTGCACAGGCGCCGGAGCAGCGTGATGATCTGCGCCTGGATCGACACGTCCAGGGCCGTGGTCGGCTCGTCGGCGACGATCAGTTGCGGCTCGGCCGCCAGCGCCAAGGCGATCACCACGCGCTGGCGCATGCCGCCGGAGAACTGGTGCGGGTATTGCTCGATGCGCTGCTCGGCCGCCGGGATGCCGGTGTCCTGTAGCAGCTTGATGGCGCGGGCGCGAGCCAGCGCTTCGCTCAGCGGCAGGTGGGTGCGGATGGTCTCGATCAGTTGCCGGCCGATCGTGTACAGCGGGTTCAACGAGGTCAACGGATCCTGGAAGATCGCGCCGATCTTGCGGCCGCGGATCGCGCGCATCGCCTCATAGGGCAGGTTGTCGATGCGCTGGCCGGCGAGCAGGATCTCGCCGCCGGCGATGCGCCCCGGCGGGTCGAGCAGGCCGATGATGGCGGAACCCGTCAGCGATTTGCCGGCGCCCGATTCGCCGACGACACCGAGCACTTCACCCGGCGCGATGGAGAATGAGATGTCGTCCAGCGCCAGCAGCGTGCCGCGGCGCGACGGGAATTCGACGCTCAGGTGGCGGACTTCGAGCAG
>JANOKY010000102.1:0-1782 GCA_031419635.1 Burkholderiales bacterium
CCGGCACGCGGCCACGCGGCGCCACGCCGGAGCTGGACAAAGCGCTGGAGCAAGAACTTTCCACCGACCCCAAAGAACGCGCCGAACACCTGATGCTGATCGACCTCGCGCGCAACGACATCGGCCGCATCGCGCAGACCGGCAGCGTCAAGGTCACCGAAGCCTTTGTGGTCGAGCGCTACTCGCACGTCATGCACCTGGTGAGCAATGTCGAAGGTCTGCTCAAGCCGGGAACGAGCAACCTCGACGTGCTGCGCGCCACCTTCCCGGCCGGCACGCTGACCGGCGCGCCCAAGATCCGCGCCATGGAGCTGATCGACGAGCTCGAACCCGTCAAACGCGGCATCTACGGCGGCGCCTGCGGCTACCTGAGCTTTGCCGGCGACATGGACGTGGCCATCGCCATCCGCACCGGCATCGTGCGGAACAACACCCTGTATGTGCAGGCGGCGGCCGGCGTGGTGGCCGATTCGATCCCCGAGATGGAATGGCGCGAGACCGAGCACAAGGCGCGGGCGCTGATCCGCGCGGCCGAGCTGGTGGAAGAGGGGTTCTGACCCTGTTGCTGAGGCGCGGCCAGGGCACCCGGCAGCGCGGAGAATCATCGGCATCATCATCGTCAACACCACCGGCCGGCGGGCCCGACACGAAGCCCAATCCCAATGCTTGAAGACATCAAGAAGACGCTTTGGGCCACTGCCGACAAGCTGCGCGCCAACATGGACGCCGCCGAGTACAAGCACCTGGTGCTGGGCCTGATCTTCGTCAAGTACATCTCCGACACCTTTGCCGCCCGCCGCAGTGAGGTGGCCGCGCGGTTGGCCGACCCGGGCGACGACTACTACTACGGGGATGCCAGCGCGCAAGACCTGGCGGCCGAGTTGGAAGACCGCGACTACTACCGCGAGGTCAATGTCTTCTGGGTGCCTGAAGCCGCACGCTGGGAAGCCCTGCGCGCCGCCGCCAAGCAGCCCGACATCGGCAAGCGCATCGACAACGGGCTGTCGCTGATCGAGGCCGAGAACCCCAAGCTCAAGGGCATCCTCGACAAGCGTTTCGCGCGCGCCCAGCTCCCCGACGGCAAGCTGGGTGAACTGGTGGACCTGGTGTCCACCATCGGCTTCGGCATCACGGCCAGCGAGGCGCGTGACGTGCTGGGCCAGGTCTACGAATACTTTCTGGGCATGTTCGCCAGCGCCGAGGGCAAGCGCGGCGGCCAGTTCTACACCCCGCGCAGCATCGTCAAGACGCTGGTGGCGGTGCTCAGCCCCCATCACGGCAAGGTCTACGACCCGTGCTGCGGCAGTGGCGGCATGTTTGTGCAGAGCGAAGCGTTCATCGAAGCGCACGGCGGCAAGCTGGGCGACGTGGCCATCTTCGGCCAGGAGGCCAACCCCACCACCTGGCGCCTGGCGGCGATGAACCTGGCCATTCGCGGCATCGATTTCAACCTGGGCCGCGAGCCTGCCGACACCTTCACGCGCGACCAGTTCCCCGACCTGCGGGCCGACTTCATCCTGGCCAACCCGCCGTTCAACATCAGTGACTGGTGGCACGCCAGCCTGACCGGCGATGCACGCTGGCACTACGGCGACCCGCCGCAAGGCAACGCCAACTACGCCTGGCTACAGCACATGCTGCACCACCTGAAGCCCGGCGGCCGCGCCGGCATCGTGCTGGCCAACGGCAGCATGAGTTCCAGCCAGAACAACGAAGGCCAGATTCGCGCGGCGATGGTGGACGCCGACGTGGTGGAGGTGATGGTCGCGCTGCCGGGGCAGT
>JANOKY010000103.1:0-7231 GCA_031419635.1 Burkholderiales bacterium
GCCCAGCGAGACGCGGTTCTTCTCGGCGTCGAACTTCAGCACCTTGGCGCTGAGCTCCTGGCCGACGGTGACGACTTCGCTCGGATGCCGGACACGGCGCCAGGCCATGTCGGTGATGTGCAGCAGGCCGTCGATGCCGCCCAAGTCGACGAAGGCGCCGTACTCGGTGATGTTCTTGACGACACCGTGGACGATCGCGCCTTCGTGCAGCGTTTCCATCAGCTTGGCGCGCTCTTCGCCCATCGAAGCTTCGACGACGGCACGGCGCGACAACACCACGTTGTTGCGCTTGCGGTCGAGCTTGATGACCTTGAACTCCATCGTCTTGCCCTCGTAGGGGCTCATGTCCTTGACCGGACGCGTGTCGAGCAGCGAACCGGGCAGGAAGGCGCGGATGCCATTGACCAGCACCGTCAGGCCGCCCTTGACCTTGCCGTTGACGGTGCCGACGACGAATTCGCCGGAGTCGAGCGAGGTTTCCAGCGACATCCACGAGGCCAGGCGCTTGGCCTTGTCGCGTGACAACATGGTGTCGCCGTAGCCGTTTTCGAGCGCGTCGATGGCCACCGAGACGAAATCGCCGACCACGACTTCGAGCTCGCCCTGGTCGTTCTTGAATTCTTCGATCGGAACATAGGCCTCGCTCTTGAGGCCGGCGTTGACCACCACGAAGCTGTGCTCGATGCGGACGACTTCGGCCGAGATGACTTCGCCTGCGCGCATGTCGCGCTGTTGCAGGCTGGCTTCGAACATGGCCGCGAACGAGTCGGCGGCCGGGGCGGTGGCGATTTGGGTTTGGGACATGTAGGGTTTCCTGGCGCCGACGAAACAGGTCTGAGGGTGTGCCGGCAAAGCTGCCACGGGCGTGGCGGGTTGGGTGATGGATCGCCGCGCCAGGGAGGCGCGGCGGCCTGGGTTGCCGCTCCCGATCTATGGCTTCGGGAACGGCCTGCGCGTGGCCCACGCATCCAGCACCCAGACAACCGATTGCTCGATGCTGACTGCGGAGTTGTCGAGCAACAGCGCATCTTCGGCTGGCTTCAAAGGCGCGACGGGGCGCGAGCTGTCTCGCGCATCGCGCGCCTCAAGGTCGGCGCGAAGACTGTCGATGCTAGCGGAAAATCCCTTTGAAATCAATTGCTTATGCCGCCGTTCGGCGCGTTGGCCGGCGCTCGCGGTGAGATAGACCTTGAGTGCGGCGTCGGGAAAGACCACGGTGCCCATGTCACGGCCGTCGGCCACCAGGCCGGGCGCGCGGCGGAACGACAGTTGCAGGTGGTGCAGGGCGCGGCGCACGGCCGGCAGCGCCGAGACGCGTGAGGCGGCCAGGCCCACGGCCTCGTCGCGCAAGGTGTCAGTGACGTCGTCGTTGCCGAGCCAGATGTGGCCGGCGTCGAAGCGCAGCGGCAGCGAGGCGGCTTGCGCTGCAATGGCCTCGGCGTCGGGATCGGCGTCGTCGACGAGCAGCCCGCCGCGCAGCGCGGCCAGGGCGGCGACGCGGTACAGCGAACCCGAGTCGAGCAGGTGGTAACCCAGCCGCTCGGCCACGGCCGCGGCCAGCGTGCCTTTGCCCGAGGCGGTGGGGCCGTCGATGGCGATCACGGGCACGTCGCCGGGCTGTGCACTTGCCAGCGCGAACAGGGCCTCGAAGTAGTCGGGGAACGTCTTGACCACGCAGGCCGGGTCAACGATCCGAACCGGCTGCGGTGGTGCGGCGCCGGCCAGGCCGTTGAAGGCCGCCAGCGACGCGCACATCGCCATGCGGTGGTCGTCGTAGGTGTGCAGGCTGGCCGCGTGCCAGGTGACGGGCGGGGCGATGCGAATCCAGTCGGGGCCTTCGTCGACCGCAGCGCCGAGTTTGCGCAGCTCGGTGGCCATCGCGGCGATGCGGTCAGTTTCCTTGACGCGCCAACTGGCGATGTTGGTCAGCGTGCTCGGGCCGTCGGCGTACAGCGCCATCACCGCCAGCGTCATCGCGGCGTCGGGGATGTGGTTGCAGTCGAGCGTGAGGGCCTTGAGCGGCCATGCGCCGCGGCGGACTTCGAGCGCATTGGCCTGGCTGCGCACATCCGCACCCATCGCCCGCGCGGCCTCGACGAAGCGGATGTCGCCCTGGATCGACTCGCTGCCAACGCCAACGATCCGCACCGGCATCGCGGTCGCCGCCAAGGCACCGAGCGCGATGAAATACGAGGCCGACGAAGCATCGCCTTCGACATGAATGGCGCCGGGCGAACGGTAGCGGCTCTGGGCCGCAATCGTGAAACGCTGCCAACCCTCGCGCTGCACGGCGATGCCAAAGCGCGCCAGCAGCGCCAACGTGATTTCGACATAGGGCTTGGAGATCAGCTCGCCTTCGACTTCGATCGTGATCGGCCCGCCGCCACTGGCGAGCGGTAGGGCCAGCAGCAGCGCGGTCAGGAACTGGCTCGAGACATCGCCGCGCACGCGAATCGGCGCCGCGGTGGCGAGCGTGCCGCCAGCCACACCCGTCAGGCGCAGCGGCGGGTAGCCCGCGGAGCCCAGATCGTCGATGTGGCAGCCGAGCTGGCGCAAGGCATCGACCAGATCGCCGATTGGCCGCTCGTGCATGCGCGGCACGCCGCGCAACTCGAAGCGCCCGCCTTGCAGCGCGGCAAGCACGGCCAGCGCCGCGGTCAACGGCCGCATCGCAGTGCCGGCGTTGCCGAGGAACAGGGCGGCTTCATGAACCTGCAACTGGCCACCGATACCGCGCAGCCGCAGCACGGCGCCGTCGCGCGCGATGCCGCAACCGAGCTGCTCCAGCGCCACCAGCATCACGCGGGTGTCGTCGGAGTCGAGCAGGTCGTGGATCGCGGTTGTACCTTCGGCCAGGCCGGCCAGCAGCAGCACGCGGTTGGAAATGCTCTTCGAGCCCGGCAGTTGCACGCTGCCGCCGGCCGCCACGAGCGGCGGCAGGTCGAGGAACGGAATCGGGTACACGCGCGGCTCAGCGCGCGGCCGGCGCTTTGCCACCGCCAGCACTCATCTGCCAGCCGCCGCGTGCGTCGGCAGCCTGGCGCAGCAGGTCTTCGAGGGCTTCGACGTTGCCCGAGCGCATGACATGCTCGATCGCATCCAGGGTGTGGCGAAAGCGCAGCGACTGCTTGAGAATCTCTTCGCGATTCGAGATCAGGATGTCGCGCCAGACCGCCGGGTCGCTGGCAGCGATGCGGGTGAAGTCACGAAAGCCCGGCCCGGCCAGGGCCAGGAAGTCCTGGCCGGAGGGCTGCTTGACGACAGCGCTGAAATAGGCAAAGGCCAGCAGGTGCGGCAGGTGGCTGACGGCGGCGAACGCGGCGTCGTGGTTCTCTGGCGTCATGATCAGCACTTGCGCGCCGATCGCGCTCCAGACATCGGTGGCTTTTTGCACCAGCGCGGGGTCGGTGCTGGTCAGCGGCGTCAGGATTACCTGGCGGCCGCTGTAAAGCGCAGCGTCGGCGTGGGCGATGCCGGCCACTTCCTTGCCGGCGATCGGGTGTGCCGGCACGAAGCTCGGAATACGCTCCTTGAGCACGCGGCGGGCCGCATCGACCACCTCGCGCTTGGTCGAGCCCACATCCATGAAAAGCACACCCGGCTCGACCAGGTGGCGGATGGCCTTGAAGGTGGCTTCGGTGGCAGCTACCGGCACGGCGATCAGCACGATGTCCGACCCCGACACCGCCAGCAATGCCGATTCGGCGGTGTCGTCGATCACGCCGAGCTTCTTCGCCCGCTCGGTCGTCGACGGCGACTTGCTGTAGCCGATGACGCGCTTGACCAGCCCGCCGCGCTTCATGGCCAGCGCAAACGAGCCGCCCATCAGGCCGCAGCCGATCAGGCCGAGTTGGTTGAACATGAACTCAATGCGTATCGAGTGGGTACGTGCCGAGCAATTTGTAGAACGCGCACACGCTGCGCAATTCTTTCAATGCGGTGGCCACGGGCGGCTCGTCGGGGTGGCCGGCGATATCGATGTAGAAGTAATACTCCCACTGGCCCGAGCGGGCAGGGCGCGATTCGAAGCGCGTCATCGACACGCCGTGCACTTTCAGCGGCACCAGCATGTCGTGCACGGCGCCGGGCCGGTTGCTCACCGAGACCACCAGGCTGGTGCAGTCGTGGCCCGAGGCCCGCGGCTGCGGGTGCCGATCGGGATGGGTGACGATGGCAAAGCGGGTGCGGTTGTGCGGGTCGTCCTGGATCGCAGGCGCCACCAGGTGCAGGCCGTACTCGCTGGCCGCGCGTTCGCTGGCGATGCCGGCCAACGTGGCGTCCAGCGAAGCCAGCCGCGCCCCTTCGGCATTGCTGGCCACCGGCCGGCGCTCGACGCCCGGCAAATGGTTGGCCAACCAACTGTGGCATTGCGCCAGCGCTTGCGGGTGCGCGCACACCGCCGCGATGCCCTCGAGCGTGTCGTCCTTGCGCAGCAGGTTGTGACGCACGAACAGGCTGGTTTCACCGATGATGCCCAGCGGTGTGGTCAGGAACAGGTCGAGCGAGCGCGCGACCACGCCTTCGGTCGAATTCTCCACCGGCACCACGCCGAAATCGGCGGCGCCACCGGCGGCGCTGCGAAAGACTTCGTCGATGCTGGCGCAGGGCACGCGATAGATCGATGAGCCGAAGTAGGCCAATGCGGCTTGCTCGCTGAAGGTGCCGGCCGGGCCCAGGTACGCCACCCGCGTGGGCGCCTCCAGGGCGCGCGAAGCTGACATGATTTCGCGCCAGATCGGGGCCACGCTGTCGGTTTGCAGCGGCCCGCTGTTGATGGCCTTCAGGCCATCGATCACCTGGGCCTCGCGTTCGGGCCGAAACACCGGTGAGCCCTCGCGCTTCTTCAGCGCACCGACCGCCAGCGACAGGCCGGAGCGGCGGTTGAGCAGGGCCAGCAGCTCGCGATCAAGCGCATCGATCTGCTGGCGCAAGGCCGGCAGATCGGGCTCGGTGGGCTGGGGCTCGGCCATCGACGCGCGTTCGGGCGGGCAAAGCCCAGGCTACTTCTTCGGCCCCGAGGCGCTGCTGCCGGCCGGTGCCACCGGGATGCCCAGGCGCTTGGCCAGGCTGGCTTCGAGCGCCTTGAGCTTGGTCTCGACGCTACCGCGCGTGTCGGCCACCACTTTCTGCGCCAGCGTGTTGCCGATCTCGCCATCGACCTGCTGGAATTTCTTTGACACCGGCGACTCGAGCCAGGCGATCACGGTCTTCAATTCGTCTTCGCTGAACCGCTCTTCGTACACCGGCGCCAGCGTGGCCGGGGCCAGCTCGGTGGCGCGCTTGCGCAGGATCGGCTCGACGTCGTCGTAGAACTTCTTCACGTCGGCTTGCACATCCTTGGCCGCCGCCTCGCGCTTGTCAGCGGGCAGGCGCGGGATGGCCTGGCCGGCGGCCTGCAAGGCCCGCTGCGAGGTCTGGCCGGCCAGGGCGCGGCCGATGTTTTCGATGCCAGGTTGCTGCAGTTGCAGCAGTTTGGCGATCAATTCCTTCTTGGTCTGCGCCTGTGCGCTGCCGGTACTACTGAATGCGATCAACAACGCCATCACCACCACTTGCCACATCAATTGTTCTCCTCGTCGGGCGCCGCGTTGCCGTCATTGGCGGGCGCGTCGTTGGCATCGTTTTCGACGATGCGTTGCAGGCCGCTCAAGGCGGAACCATCATCCAGCGCGATCAGCGTCACGCCCTGCGTGGCGCGGCCGAGCTCGCGAATTTCGGAGACCCGTGTGCGCACCAGCACGCCGCGGTCGGTGATCAGCATGATCTCGTCTTCGGGCCGCACCAGCGTGGCCGCCACGACCTTGCCGTTGCGCTCGCTTTGCTGGATCGCGATCATGCCCTTGGTGCCGCGGCCGTGGCGGGTGTACTCGGCGATCGCGGTGCGCTTGCCGTAGCCCTTTTCAGTGGCGGTTAGCACCGATTGGGTTTCGTCCTCGGCCACCAGCATCGCGATCACGCTCTGGCCGGGCTCGAGCATCATGCCGCGCACGCCGCGGGCGTTGCGGCCCATTGCGCGCACGTCGTCTTCGTCGAAGCGCACCGCCTTGCCGCCGTCGGAGAACAGCATCACGTCGTGCTTGCCGTCGGTGAGCGAGGCACCGATCAGGAAGTCACCCGGGTCCAGGTCCACCGCGATGATGCCGGCCTTGCGCGGATTGCTGAACTCATCCAGTGTGGTCTTCTTCACCGTACCCAGCGCGGTGCCCATGAAGATGAAGTGGTCGGCCGGGAAGGTGCGGAACTCGCCGGTCAGCGGCAGCACCACGGTGATTTTCTCGTCGCCTTGCAGCGGGAACATATTGACGATCGGCTTGCCGCGTGACGCGCGCCCGCCCTGCGGCACTTCCCAGACCTTGAGCCAGTAGACGCGGCCGCGGTTGGAGAAGCACAGGATCCAGTCGTGGGTGTTGGCGATGAAGAGCTGATCGACCCAATCGTCTTCCTTGGTCTGCGTGGCCTGCTTGCCGCGGCCGCCGCGGCGCTGCGCGCGGTACTCGCCGAGCGGCTGGCTCTTGATGTAACCGGTGTGGCTGAGCGTGACCACCATGTCGGCCGGGGTGATCAGGTCTTCGGTGCCCAGCTCCTGCACGTTGCGCTCGATCTGGCTGCGCCGCGCGGCGAGTTTGCTGGCGCCGAACTCGGCTTTGAGCGCCGCCAGCTCCTCGGCAATGATCGTCGTGACGCGGTTGGGCTTGGACAGGATGTCGAGCAGGTCGGCGATCTGCGCCATCACTTCCTTGTACTCGCCGACGATCTTGTCTTGCTCCAGGCCGGTGAGGCGCTGCAAACGCATTTGCAGGATTTCCTGCGCCTGGTCGTCCGACAAGCGGTACAGACCGTCGGGCTGCATACCGTAATGCGGCGGCAGGCCCTCGGGCCGGAAAGCCGCCCGGCCGCCCGGTGTGTCGGCCTCGGCACGCACCAGCATCTCGCGCACGAGGCTGCTGTCCCAGCTCTTGGCCATCAGCGCGGCCTTGGCCACCGGCGGCGTGGGCGAGGTCTTGATGGTCTCGATGAACTCGTCGATGTTGGCCAGCGCCACCGCCAGGCCTTCGAGCACATGGCCGCGTTCGCGGGCCTTTTTAAGCTCGAAGGCGGTGCGCCGTGTTACGACTTCGCGGCGGTGTTCGAGGAAAATCTCGAGCAACTGCTTCAGGTTGCACAGCTTGGGCTGGCCGTCGATCAGGGCCACCATGTTGATGCCGAAGGTGTCCTGCAACTGCGTCTGCTT
>JANOKY010000104.1:0-5965 GCA_031419635.1 Burkholderiales bacterium
CAGGCGCGGAAGGCCTGCGCCGGCTGGAAGATGCCGGTGTCGTCGGCGAACAGGCAGAACAAGAGGCGCACCAGCAGCACTTCGAGGGCGTGGCCCGGCGGCCCGCCTGCCGGGCCGCCTTCCTGTCCATAGCCGCTGGCCCCGAGCGCGTCGTGCAGCTTGCCCATGCGCAAGGCGGCACGCAGGTTGACGGGGTCCTGCGGCTTGATCTGCTGCACCCGGTAGCCGGCAATGAAGCCGAAGCGGCGGATGTGTTTGTGCAGTTCCTTGAGGGCGAACTCGACTTCTTCGCCGCTGTCGAGGTTGGTCAAGCGCAGGCGCGCAAAGTCGCACACGAGGATGTGGCGCGGCAGATCGCGCTCCTTGATGCCCGGGAAATAGTCGAGCGCTTGGTCGAACGCGCGGTCCAGGTTCTTGCCGCGCGACTTGTGTTCTACAAGCAGCAGGCCGGGCCAGAACAGATCGGCGAAACCCTGGCCGCCGCCATGCTTCTTGACCGCATGCTCGAAGCTCGCCACGCGGCGTGAGCTCAAGCCGAAAACCGCGAAGAACTCGATCCAGAAAGATTGCGCCTGAGCCCGCTCGTCGCTGGCTTCACCCCACTCCTTGGCAAAGGCGATGGCGCGCCCCTTGATCTCGTTCCAACTCAGCGGCATGGGCGAAGGATAATCGGGCCATGCGAGTCACCCCCGATCAGCAGCGGCTCACCGACGCAGCATGACCATCGATCGCATGCCGTTGCACGTCAACGATAAGCTGGCCTACGTGCGCGAGCTTCGATACGTCAGCCTGCACTGTGCCCTGCGATCCTTTGACCTATCAGTAGTCAGTTCCGTTCGGGCTGAGCCCGTCGAAGCCCTCCAGTGCCGCTCTGGCCCTTCGCCAAGCTCAGGGCGAACGGGCGGGACGTTGGCGGCCTGTGTTGGCGATGCCTGACGCCGTGTTGTCGATGCCCCAGCGCGCGGCGGCGTTGCAGCGCTTCATCGTCGTCGCCGTGCTCGGCTTCGCCTCGGGCTTGCCGCTGGCACTCACTGGCCAGGCAATGCAGGCCTGGTTGTCGATGGAAGGTCTGGATGTGGCGACCATCGGCTTTTTGAGCCTGGTGGGTCTGCCCTACACCTTCAAGTTCCTGTGGGCGCCGCTGATGGACCGCTTCGACCTGCCGTGGCTGGGGCGGCGGCGCGGCTGGCTGGTGGCCACGCAGTTGCTGCTGGCGTTGTTGCTGGTCTTGCTGGCCGGCATCTCGCCCAAAGGCGCGACGCAAGCCTTCGCCTTGCTTGCGGTGGCGGTGGCCTTCATGTCGGCGTCGCAGGACGTGGTGATCGATGCCTACCGCACCGATTTGCTGCGGGCGCACGAGCGCGGCCTGGGTGCGTCGCTGGCAGTGGCCGGTTATCGGCTGGCGATGATCCTGTCGGGCGGCGTGGCGCTGATCTGGACCGATGCGCAGCAGGGCGGCGGCTGGAGCTGGCCCGATGTCTACCGCTTGATGGCCGGGCTGATGGTGGCCGCCGCGGCAGTGTCGGCCACGCTGCTGCCCAAGCTGGCGGCGCCGCCGGCCGCGCCGGCCACGGGGGCGTCGATCCGCCACGACCTGCTCGGCTTTCTGGCCGTGGTGACTGCCGTGGCGGTGGGCTATGTGCTCACCGACCAACTCGTCGTGCCAGCCATGCACACGTTGATGGCGCCGCTGTGGCAAGGCAGTGCGCTCAGCACTTCACTGCAAGGCCGCTGGGCCGACCTGGCCGCCTTGCTGGTGGGCATCGGCATCACCCTGCCGCTGGCGGCGTGGGCGGCACGTCGGGCGAAGTTCGAGACGCTGCTGTCGGGCCTGGCCAACTATTTCAGCCAGACCGGCGCCGTGGCCTTCCTGCTCTTCATCGTGCTCTACAAACTGGGCGATGCGTTTGCCGGCTCGCTGATGACGCCGTTCCTGCTCAAGAGCATGGCCTTCAGCCCGGCCGAGGTGGGCCTGGTGAACAAGATCATCGGCCTGTGGTTGACGATCGGTGGTGCGCTGATCGGCGGCGCGCTGATGTTGAAGCTGGGCCTGTGGCGCGCGCTGCTGCTGTTCGGTGTGCTGCAGATGGCCAGCAACCTGGGCTTCTGGTGGCTGGCGGTGAGCGGCAAGGGGCTGATGCCGGGGCTGGTGATCCCGGCCTTCGACTGGACCATCGTCAAGCTGGCCGCACCGACGCCGGTGGACGGCGGGCTGCTGATGGTGATCGCCTTCGAGAATCTTTCCGGCGGCATGGGCACGGCGGCCTTCCTGGCCTTCATGATGAGCCTGTGCAACCAGCGCTTCACCGCCACCCAGTTCGCGCTGCTGTCGGCGTTTGCGTCGGTGGGGCGGGTGTGGGTCGGGCCGTTGGCCGGGGTGCTGGCCGAAAGCATCGGCTGGCCGGCGTTTTTCATCGTGTCCACCGTGGCGGCCTTGCCGGCGTTGGCGATGCTCTGGTGGCTGCGCGCCCCTGTGCGCGCGCTCGAAGCCTGAGGCTGTGCGGGGAGACGCGCTAGTGACGACAACCGATTTCCGCACCGACGCCGTACTGGCCCTGCCGCATGGCCTGGCATGCTCATGCGCACTGCACTCGCGGCGGCTGTTCGGCGCGTCGCTGCTGGCTGGCAGTGCCGCCGCAGCGCTGCCGGTGCTGGCCCAGCAGCAGCAGCCCACGGCGGCCAACGACTTCGGCGTGCGCAGTGACGTGGGCAAGGAAAGCCGCTTCGCCAAGCTGGTGCCGGCAGATCAGGTGGAGCGGGCCGCCGCGCAGCAGTACGCACAACTGATGCGCAACGCCGCCGACAAGCAGGCGCTGGCGCCCGACAACCACCCGCAGGTGCAGCGGCTGCGCGCCATTGCGCAACGCATCATCCCGCTCGCCGAATCGTGGAACCCGCGCGCCAAGCAATGGCGCTGGGAGGTCAACCTGATCGGCAGCAAGGACCTGAACGCCTTTTGCATGCCCGGCGGCAAGATTGCCTTCTTCCACGGCATCCTGGCGCAGTTGCAGTTGAGCGACGACGAAGTGGCCGCGATCATGGGCCACGAGATGGCCCACGCGCTGCGCGAGCACGCCCGCGAACGCATGGGCAAGACGGCAGCCACGCGCCTGGGTGCCAGCTTGCTGTCGAGCTTCCTCGGCCTGGGCAACACGGGCGACGCGCTGCTGAACATGGGCGGCCAGTTGCTGACCCTGAAGTTCAGCCGCGAAGACGAGAGCGAGGCCGATATCGTCGGCATGGAACTCGCCGCCCGCGCCGGCTACGACCCGCAGGCTGGCGTGACGCTGTGGCAGAAGATGCTCGGCACCGGCAAGGGCGCGCCGCCGCCGTTCTTGTCGACGCACCCGAGCGGCACCACGCGCATCCAGGAGATCCAGGCCAAGCTGCCGAAAGTGGCGCCGCTGTATGCCGCGGCCGACAAGCCGACGAAGCGCTTCGGGCCGCCGGCCAAGACGGCCGCCGCCGCAACGGCCGTCGGCGGCGGCTGAGCCCCAGCCCGCTGCCGCGTACTGCCGAAGCCCCGCTTTCGCGGGGCTTTTTTCTGCGCGCGGGCCATTCCGCTGCCAGGCAGCATCCACCAGAATGCGGATGCAAACAAATAGAAACAACCGCACCATGCCGCCGATCACGCCGACGGAGCTGTGGCCGCTGCCCGAACTGCAGCGGGCGCGCCGCGCCATCGTCGTGGTGGATGTTGTCGAGTCGGTGCGATTGATGCAGGAAGACGAATCCGGCTTCATCGACCGCTGGCGACGCTTCGTCAACGAGGTACGCACCGAGGTGCTGCCTGCGCATGGGGGGCGGCTGGTGAAGAGTCTGGGCGATGGGATGTTGCTGGAGTTCGCGAGCGTGCCGCCGGCGGTGGCGGCGGCCGTCGCACTGCGGGCGCGCAATGCCGCCGTGCCTACCGATCGTGCCCAGGCCTGCGTGCGAATTCGCGTCGGCATCCATGTTGCGGACATCGTCGCTGACGACCTCGATATCTATGGGCGCGGCGTCAACCTTGCTGCCCGGCTCGCCGCTCTGGCAGGGCCCGAGCAGATCGTCATTTCGGCCGAAGTGCGCGACGCGCTGGCACCAGGCTTCGACCCCGACCTGGAAGACATGGGCGAGTGTTTCGTCAAGCACCTGGACGAGCCCGTCCGGGCCTGGCGCGTGGTGGACTCGCCAGGCCAGGCTGTCGATGCCCGGCCTTCCGAGCCCTCGATAGATCGCCAACTCCGATGCGCGATCGCAGTGCTGCCGTTCGTTCGCCGCGCAAGCACATCCATATCACCGCCTCTTGAATTCGACGCAGGCGGCGCGGTGCTGGCTGATGATGTGATCGAGGCGCTGATGAAGGGCCGCTGCTGGCGTGTTGTGTCACGACTTTCCGCAGCGACGGCTGCGGCGCGGGGCATGACGGCGCGCGAGCTGGGACACCACCTGCGGGTTCAATGGGTGGTCGACGGCACGTTGTGGGAATCACTCGGGCACGTCGAAGCCCGTGTGACCCTGGTCGACGCAGTGGCCGATCGCGTGGCGGCCGTCGAGCGGTTCAACGCCCGCCGCGCGGACTTCGAACAAGGCGACGCGAGTTTGGGCCGCACGATCGCCGAGTGGGCAGGCCGTCAGGTCATCGACGAAGAAACGGCGCTGGTGGCCGCGAGACCGCTGCCGGCAGTGCAGTCGCATGCCTTGTTGCTGTCCGCCACGCAATGGATGCACCGCATGGCACGGCCGGAAGGCACGCGCGCCGGTGCGGCACTCGAGCACTTGATCGATCGACACCCGCGATCTGCCGAACCACGCGTGTGGATGGCCAAGGCGCACCTGATCACGCTTGCCCAAGGTTGGAGCAACGATCCCACACGACTCGCAGCCCGCGCGCGCGACTTGCTGGCGCGCGCCCTGGACCTTCAGCCCGAGCACGCATTGGCCCTCGCCCTCGAGGGTCACCTCGGCGCCTACGCGCATGGCGAACTCGACGCAGCGGAGCACCTCTTCTGCCGGTCTATGCAAATCAACCCCAATGAGCCCCTGACCTGGTTGTTTCAGTCCAACCTGCTAGCCAATCGCGGCGAAGGAGCGGCCGCGATCGCGGCCGCCGACCGGGCGCACCTGTGCTCGCCACTTGATCCGATGGCATTCATGTTCGACATCTATGCCGCCTATGCCGCACTCATCGGTGGTGATGCGGCGTCGGCGGTGTCACTCGCACGGCGTTCGGTGCGCGCGAACCGGCAGCACTACCCGAGCCACCCGGTCTTGATTTGCGCCGAAGTCGCCGCAGGTGACATCGATGCCGCGAGGGCCAGCGCAAAGGCCTACCTCGCATTGCGCCCGCAGTCGAGCGTGTCCACGTTTGCGGCCGCGCACCGCGCCACGCCGGGAATTGTCGCCATGCTTCGTGCGAGTCTGCGCGAAGCAGGCATGCCCGACTGAGTTCGCCCTTTCACCCCACGACCCGCACCGAGGAGAAGCATCATGCAAGGCATCTACGCGAACTGGATTGTTCACCCCACGCATGTCGGCCCGCCGTCGGTGGCCCATGTTGGCCCGCCACAAGTGCAAAGCAGTGAGCACCCGCTGCTCGCGCTCGCGCTGGACGAATTCAGCCGGCAGTTGGTGAAGGATCAGGGCAAGTACGCTCGCATTCCGATTGACTCATCGCTGGGAAGACAAGCTCCCGGGGGATCAACCCAGCCCCACATTCCTGACAATGCAACCGGCGAAGACCTGCTGCAACGCTACGACCCGGGTATTCGCCGCATGCTGGTACTCGAGCAACTCTTCCGGCTCGTTGAAGTCAGCACGACCGCCCCGACGGGCGTTCACTTCGGAACGACCATCGCCGCAGTCAAGGGCAATACCGCCGGCGCACTCTGGACCGTCACCTGCCCGTTGCACGTCGAGCCTTCGATCCTCGCTGAGGAAACGAAGCGGGTTGAGAGCGCGAATGAATTCGCGAATGGGCCGAATC